>DASWFM010000146.1:0-7517 GCA_036394235.1 Solirubrobacteraceae bacterium
ACCTCGGCGACGTAAAAGGGGTTCCCGGCGGTCCTCTGGTACAGCGCCTCGGCGTCGATCGACCGCTCGGCGGCGAGCTCGCCGACGGCCGTTCGCGACAGCGCTTCGAGCCTGAGACGTCCAGGGCCGCGAACCAACTCACCAAGCACGAAGCGCAGCTGCTCCGCGCGATCCAGCTCGTCGTCGCGGAAGCTCGACGTGATGATGCTGCTCGCCACGCGGCTCTCGGCGGTCCCGGCACTGGTGTTGGCGAGCTTCCGCGACGACGAGCTTGATCGCGCGGAGCAGCTGCGCTTCGTGCTTGGTGAGTTGGTTCGCGGCCCTGGACGTCTCAGGCTCGAGGCGCTGTCGCGAGCGGCCGTCGGCGAGCTCGCCGCCGAGCGGTCGATCGACGCCGAGGCGCTGTACCGGAGGACCGCCGGCAACCCGTTTTACGTCGCCGAGGTGCTGGCCAGCGAGGGCGAGCAGATCCCCGACACGGTGCGCGACGCCGTGCTCGCGCGCAGCGCCCGACTGTCGAGCGCCGCCAGGATGCTGCTCGAGGTCGTCGCTGTGGTCCCCGGCACCGTCGAGCTGGGGCTGCTCGAGGATCTCGCGGGAGAGCTGTTCGCTGAGCTCGACGAGTGCCTCGCCTGCGGCATGCTCAACGTGAGAGCGGACCAGCTCGCGTTCAGGCACGAGCTGTCGCGGCTAGCCGTTGAGGAGGCGATCAAGCCCGGGCGCCGTCGCGAGCTCCACCGCGCGGCGTTGGCGGCGCTCAGCGCTCGCGAGGCTGATCCAGCACGGCTCGCCCATCATGCCGAGTCGGCCGGCGACGCAGAGGCCGTCCTGCGCTTCGCGCCCCTCGCCGCCCAGCGGGCCGTCTCGGCCGGGGCTCATCGTGAGGCGGCGGCGCAGTATGCACGTGCGCTCCGCTTCGCGAGCGATCTGCCGCCCGTCACCCACGCGGAGCTGCTCACCCGCTATGCCGAAGAGTGCTACGTGATCGCCCGCTTCGCGGAGGCGCTCGCCGCCCAGCAACAGGCGCTGGAGCTATACCGCGGTGCCGGCGAGAAGCTCGGCGAGGGCGATGCGCTCCGGAGGCTCTCGCGGCTGATGTTCTTTGCGAGCCGAACCGACGAGGGCGAGGCGCTGGCCGCGCAGGCGGTCGAGGTGCTCGAACGCGAGCCCCCGGGACACGAGCTCGCGATGGCCTACGCGAACGTCTCGCAGCGGCGGATGGTGGTCGAGGACACCGAGGGCGCCCTGGAGTGGGGGGCCGTCGCGGAAAGCCTTGCCACGCGCCTCGGCGACAGCGAGGTGACCGTCTATGCCCTGACGAACATCGGCGGGGCAAAGACCAAGAACGACGGCAGGCGGGGAGCGCCGACCTTGCAACGCGCCCTGACGCTGGCGCAGCGAGAGGGGTTGGAGGAGTACGCGGGCCGGATCTTCAACCAGCTCGCGACGTGGCCGGTTCGCCAGCGCAGCTTCGCGCTGGCCGCCGAGCAGCTGCGCGCGGGCCTGGACTACTGCAATGAACACGGCCTTGACATGTGGCGGCTGTACCTGCTCGCGCTGCGTGCCCGCATGGAGCTGGATCTCGGCCACTGGGAGGACGCCGTCGAGACGACCGGGGCCGTGCTCGGCGATCCGCGCACCACACCCGTCCCCCGCGGATGGGCGCTGGCGGTGCTGGCGGTGATCCGCGCCCGCCGCGGCGAAGACGGCGTGCGCGAGCTGCTCGATGAGGCCGACTCGATCGTCGGCTCGACGGGGGAGGTCGACCGCACAGGCGGGGTCGCCGCGGCTCGCGCCGAGGCTGCTTGGCTGGCCGGCGACAGCGATGGGGTTCGGGACGCCACCGAGGGGGCGTTGCTGCTCGCGCTGAGCGTTTCCTCCAGCTGGGTGGCCGGCGAGCTCGCCTATTGGCGTTGGCAGGCGGGGATCCGCGAGGAGCTGCCCGCGGGGGCGCTGGCCGAACCCTTCCAGGTGGCGATCTCCGGGAAGGCCGGCGCCGCCGCGCAGCTCTGGGAGCGTCTCGGCTGCCCCTATGAGGCATCACTGGCCCTGGCCGAGAGCGACGAGGACCGCGACATCAGGAAAGCGATGGAGCAGCTACAGCGGCTCGGGGCGGCTCCGGCGGCGGCGATCGCGGCGCGACGGCTGCGCGAGCGGGGCGTACGTGGCGTGCCCCGCGGGCCCCGCCCCCGTACACGCGAGAACCCGGCCGGTCTGACGGCACGCGAGCTGGAGGTGCTCCAGCTGCTCTGCGATGGGCTGCGAAACGCCCAGATCGCCGCGCAACTGGTCGTGTCCGAGCGGACCGTCGACCATCACGTGTCCGCCGTGTTGCGCAAGCTCGACGTGGACACCCGCGGAGAAGCCGCCGCCGCGGCGGCGCGACTCGGCATTCCCGGCTAGCCGCCCGGGCGCCACGGCGGCCAGCCGCCCGCTGGCATTCCCGGCGAGCCGGCATTCCCGGCGAGCCGCCGGAGCGCCGCGCGGCTACGCGAGGCTAGGCTGCCGCGGCGAGCTTCGGACGGCGTTTGCGCGCCGGCTTCGCCGGACGTGACGCCGGGGTCAGCAGCCCGGCCAGGAACTCGCCCGTGTGGGAGCGCGGCTCCGCGGCGATCTCCTCGGGGGTGCCCACGGCGATCGCCAACCCGCCCTCCTCCCCGCCCTCGGGTCCCATGTCGATGATCCTGTCGGCGCTCTTGATGACGTCCAGGTTGTGCTCGATCACCACAACACTGTTGCCCGCCGCGACCAGCCGCTGCAAGACCTCCAGGAGACGCTGCACGTCCGCGAAGTGAAGTCCCGTGGTCGGCTCGTCGAGGATGTAGAGCGTGCGCCCCGTGGCGACCTTGGAGAGCTCCGTCGCGAGCTTCACCCGCTGGGCCTCCCCGCCCGAGAGCGTCGTCGCAGGCTGGCCCAGCCGCACGTAGCCGAGACCCACGGCGTCCAGGGTCTCGAGGCGCCGTCGGATCTTGGGTATGTGCTCGAAGAAGCCAAGCGCCTCCTCAACGGCCATGTCCAGCACGTCGGCGATCGACTTGCCCTTGAAGCGGATTTCCAGGGTCTCGCGGTTGTAGCGCTTGCCGTGGCACTGTTCACACGGCACGTAGACGTCCGGCAGGAAATGCATCTCGATCTTGATCTGGCCGTCGCCCCGGCAGACCTCGCAGCGGCCCCCCTTGACGTTGAAGCTGAACCGGCCCGGCTTGTAGCCTCGCGCCCGCGCCTCCTGCGTCTTCGAGAACAGCTCGCGGATTGCGTCGAACAGCCCCGTGTAGGTCGCGGGGTTCGAGCGCGGCGTGCGGCCGATCGGAGACTGATCGACCGCGATGATCTTGTCGAGCTGGTCGAGCCCGTGGATCGCCCGGTGCGCGCCGGGCCGCTTCCGCGCCCGGTGCAGGCGATTGGCCACGGCCTTGAACAGCACGTCGTTGACGAGCGTCGACTTTCCCGATCCGGAGACGCCCGTCACACACGTCAGTACCCCGAGCGGCACATTGACGTCGATGTCCCGCAGGTTGTGCTGACTCGCCCCGAGGATCTCGATGTAGCCGCTCGGCGTGCGGCGCCGCTCGGGCACCTCGATCGTCCGCGTACCCGCCAGGAACTGCCCCGTCAGGGAGGCCTTGACGCGCTCGACGTCGGCCGCCGTGCCCTGCGCGACGATCTCACCGCCGTGCTCGCCGGCCCCGGGCCCCAGGTCCACGAGGTGGTCGGCCGCTCTCATCGTCTGCTCGTCGTGCTCCACCACAATCACGCTGTTGCCGAGATCCCGCAGTTTCTCGAGCGTGGCGATCAACTTGGAGTTGTCTCGCTGGTGCAGCCCGATCGAGGGCTCGTCGAGGATGTACAGCACGCCGACGAGCGACGAGCCGATCTGCGTCGCCAGCCGGATCCGCTGCGCCTCACCCCCGGACAGCGTCGCCGCGGCGCGGTCCATCGACAGGTACCCGATGCCGACGTTCTCGAGGAACCGAAGCCGCTCGGAGATCTCGCGCAGGATCAGCCGGGCGACGTGCCGGTCTGTCTCGGACAGCTCGATCTCCTCGAGCCACTGCAGCGCCCGCCGCGCCGAGAGCGCCGTGAAGTCCTCGATCCTCGTCCCGGCCACCAGCACCGCGCGCGACTCCGGACGCAGCCGGGCGCCACCGCAGACGGGGCAGGGGCGCAGCGACATGTACTCCTCGATCTTTTCGCGCGTCCACTCCGAGTCCGTCTCGCGGTAGCGCCGTTCGAGGTTGCCAACGATGCCCTCGAAGCGCGTCGAGTAGCTCCGCTGGCGACCGTAGCGGTTGCGGTAGGTGACCTGCACCGGCTCGCCGCCGGTGCCGTGCAGGAAGACCTCCCTGGTCTCCTCGGGCAGATCTTCCCAAGGCGTCGAGCGGTCGATGTCATACGCCTCCGCGATCGCCTCCGTGACCTGCTCGTAGTAATTCGAGGAGCTGCCCTGCCATGGCGCGAGCGCGCCCTCGTCGATCGACAGCGAGGGGTCGGGGACGACCAACTCCGGATCGATCTCCATCTGCGAGCCCAGTCCCGTGCAGCGGTCACAGGCGCCGTGGGGCGAGTTGAACGAGAAGATCCGGGGCTCGAGCTCGACCAGCGAGGGGCCGTGCTCGGGACATGCGAAGCGCTCCGAGAAGGTGTAGATCGTGCCTTCCTCGGGCGTGGCCCCCGGGGTGATCCGCGCGCCCGCCGCGCGCGCGCCCTTGGCGCCGGTGGCATGTCTGGTGCTCTCGCCGGCGTCTCCCTCGGCCGACCCGCTCACGGCGGAGGCCGCAAGGCCGGAGCCCACTATCTCTATCTCCACGAGGCCGTCCGCGAGCGCCACGGCGGTCTCTATCGAGTCGGCCAGCCGCTTGCGAACGTCGTGGCGCATCACGAGCCGGTCGACCACCACCGAGATGTCGTGCTTGTAACGCTTGTCGAGCACGATCGACTCCTCGAGCATGCGGATACGCTCGTCGATCTTCACGCGCGCGAAGCCATCCGCGCGCAGTTCGTCGAGCAGCTTGCCGTACTCGCCCTTGCGACCGCGCACGACCGGCGCGAGCACCATGAAGCGGCTCCCCTCCGCGAGCTCCATCACCTGGTCGATGATCTGCTCGGCGGACTGCCCCACGATCGGACGCCCGCAGATCGGGCAGTGCGGCTTGCCGACCCGCGACCACAGCAGGCGCAGGTAGTCGTAGATCTCCGTGACGGTGCCGACCGTCGAACGGGGATTGCGGGAGGTCGTCTTCTGATCGATCGAGATCGCCGGCGAGAGACCCTCGATCGAGTCCACGTCGGGCTTGTCCATCTGGCCCAGGAACTGCCGCGCGTAGGCCGACAGCGACTCGACGTAGCGGCGCTGCCCCTCTGCGTAGATCGTGTCGAATGCGAGGCTCGACTTGCCGGAGCCGGACAGCCCCGTGATCACCACCAGCGCGTCGCGCGGCAGCTCCAGAGAGATGTCCTTGAGGTTGTGCTCCCGCGCCCCCGAGACCACGATCTTGTTGCCCGATGCCATAGATCAGCCATTCTATGACGGCGAACAGACGTTCGTGTCCCGGGGGGCGGCGTGGAGACCTTCGTGCCTCACGGACTCGTCGGACGCACAGCCTAGGATGTCCACATGCCCGAACGCGCGGTATGGACGATCGGACACTCGAATCACGACTTCGACGCTTTCGCCTCGCTGCTGAGCAGCGAGCGGATCGCCTACGTCGTCGACGTACGCTCCTATCCATATTCGCGGATCGCTCCGCAGTTCAACCGGGAGCAGCTGGCCGACGGTCTTGCCGAACGCGGTTTCGGCTACATGTTCCTCGGTGCTGAGCTCGGCGGGCGTCCCGACACACCGGAGCATTACGACGAGGACGGGCACGCGCTCTACGCTCCGATGGCTGAACGACCGGACTTTCAAGCTGCACTCACGCGAGTCTGTCGCGGCGCCGGCAAGCACCGCATCGTGCTCATGTGCAGTGAGGCGGACCCCACCCATTGCCACCGGCGTCTCCTGGTCGGACGGGTCCTGGCCGAGCTGGGCGTGCAACTCAGGCACATCCTCCCGACCGGGCGCGTCGAGTCCGAAAGCAGAGTCGCGCTTCCCGGCGAGAACGCTGCCCAATCCTCACTGCTCCCGGAAGAGGTGCCGTGGAGATCTACACAATCGGTTTCACGCAGAGCACGGCTGAGCGCTTCTTCGGCCGGCTAGCCGATGCGCGGATCGAGCGGCTGCTCGACGTCAGGCTGAACAACAGCTCGCAGCTCGCGGGCTTCGCGAAGGCCGCTGATCTTCCGTACTTCGTCGATCGGCTCGTGGGTGCAAGCTACGAACATGAGCCACGGTTGGCGCCGACGCAGCAGATGTTGGATGCGTACAAGAAGCGAGGCGCGTCGTGGCAGGAGTACGAGTCAGCTTTCCTTGCGCTGATGGTACAGCGCCGAATAATCGATATATTCTCTCCATCGGAATTCGACGTGCGGACCGCGCTGCTGTGCAGCGAGGCGACCGCTGAGTGCTGTCACCGGCGCCTGGTCTGTGAGCACTTCGCGGCGCATTGGCCCGGTGTGAAGGCGGTCCATCTATGAGACCTGATGCGAATCGTCATCAACCACCTCACTCGCATGCGAACGCCGCGAATCTGCCTCGCAGGCATCGATCCCCGCAGCCTGCGGCACGTTCGCCCGACCACCCCTCCCGGCTACCCGATCACGCACGATCTGTTGGAGGTGAACGGCGGTCCGCTGGCGCTCGGCACTGAAGTCGACCTGGGGCATGTCCGGCCGGATGGCTCGGCACCAGAGACGGAGGACCATAGGTTCGACAGGGCAGCTCTGAGGCATGTGCGGGATCTGGATGGGAACGAGTTTCACGCGCTCCTGAGCCGCGTGGCCCGGCCGGACTTGGACGCGGCATTTGGCCCCGCCCTGAGGCGCAGACGCTGGAAGTTCGCGATCGACGAGGGCGAGGGGCACTGCTCACTCGCGGTAGTGCGCTGCGGGTCCCGGCCCACGCTCGAAATAGACGAGACGTTCGGGAACCCCCGACTGCAGCTCAAATGGTCGGATCCTGACCCGCCCACATATCTTCCCGTCACCGACGTTCGCTTCTATGAGCAGGAGGACGGGACGATCCGTAGGGATCTCGTCGAGGCGGCAGCGGAACGCCTGAGACGCGGTGTCGGCTGCATGCTGATGCTTGGCGTCGCGAGACCGTGGAAAGCCGAGGGCGACACCAAGCATCGCCACTGGCTTCAGCTCAACGGGCTCGTCCTCGACGACTGCCCCGTCGGCGATACACCGTGATCGGTCAGCCCTCGATCGCCGCGTAGACCTCGTCGACCAGCTTGCCCCGGTCCGCCAACTGGAAGTTCTCCGCGAGGTAGCGCTCCGTATCACTGCGGGACTCGCCGTTGAGGGCCATGTTCAGGGCGATCAGCCGTGCGCCGTCGACATCTCCCCCGCCCTCCACGGGAGCCTCCGCGACCGGCTCAACGGCCGGATGTGCCGGCGGCTGCGCCTGCGCGGCGACC
>DASWFM010000147.1:0-10428 GCA_036394235.1 Solirubrobacteraceae bacterium
CTCCTTCTACTCCTCCCCCTCCTTCTACTCCTCCCCCTCCTTCTACTCCTCCTCCTCCGCCTCCCCCGGCGTGATCGCCGTCCGGCGGCCGCGCCCGCAACGGGTCGCGGCCGCCGCGCCGCGCGCCGTTAGTCGCCGGAGTCGTACTTGAAGGAGATCCCGAGCCTCACGCGGTAGTCCTTTATCGTGCCGCCCTCGATCGAGACGTCCTGCCTGACGACCTCGGCGATGCGTAGGTCGCGGACCGTCTTGGCCGCTGTCTCAACTGCGTTGCGCGCCGCCGCCTCCCACGACTCCCCGCTGACTCCGATCACCTCGGTGACCCGATACACACCGTCAGCCATGTCTCCTCCTATGATCGCCTGCTGGGAGCCTGACTCTCGCACGCCCTGGCGTCGAGCGCCAGTCGGGAGGACCGCCTAGATCCTCTGGAGGATCGTCCCCGTGCCGGTTCCGCCCGCCGTGCACATCGTCACGAGGCCCAGCTCGGAGTCACTGCGCTCGAGCTCGTGGAGCAACGTCGTGATGAGCCTCGCTCCGGAGGAGCCCAGCGGGTGCCCCAGCGCCAGTGCGCCGCCGTTCACGTTGACCTTGTCCATGTCCGGTTTGAGCTCACGCCGCCATGCGCAGACCACCGACGCGAACGCCTCGTTGATCTCGATCAGATCGAGGTCGTCGACCGTCATGCCGTTTCGTTCCAGCAGCCTCTGGGTCGCCGGGATCGGTCCCGTGAGCATGATCACCGGGTCCACGCCAACGGTCGTCGCGTCGAAGATGCGGGCTCGCGGGCTGAGGCCGAGTTCGTCGGCCTTCTCCCGCGCCATCAGCAGCACTGCCGCCGCGCCGTCAGAGATCTGCGAGGAGTTCCCGGCGGTAACGGTGCCGTCCTCCTTGAAGGCCGGCTTCAGCGCCGCCAGCTGCTCGAGGCTCGTGTCGAAGCGGATCCCCTGATCGGCCGCGACGGTCTCGCCCCCGATCTCCATCGGGATCATCTCCCGGTCGAAGCGTCCCTCGCTCGTCGCCCGCGCGGCAAGCTGATGCGAGCGCAGACCCAGCTCGTCCTGCTCGGAGCGCGGGATCTCCCAGCGCTCGGCGATCAGCTCCGCAGAGAGTCCCTGCGGGATCAGCTCGTAGCGCTCCATCAACTCGGCGGGAAAGGGCGTCCCGAGCCGCTCGTCGGCCACATTCGAGCCCATCGGCACATGGCCCATGTGCTCAACGCCCGCACCGATCATCACGTCGTGCACCCCCGCAGCGATCAGCCCGGCCGCGAAGCTCACGGCCTGCTGGCCTGAACCGCACTGCCGGTCGACCGTGCTTGCCGGCGTGCCGACGGGGAGACCCGCCTGCAGCCACGCGTTGCGCGCGACGTTGTTGGACTGCTCGCCGACCTGCGAGACGCAGCCCGCGACGACATCTTCAACCAGGTCCGGCTCGATCCCGGCCCGCTCGACCACGGCGCGGTAGGCGCTGCCCAGCAGCTCGTTTGGATGTACTTCGCGATAGATCCCCTTGCTGCTGTGCCCGCGGCCGATCGGCGTTCGTGCGGCCTCCACGATCACGACCTCCCGACCAAGCTGCCTTGCGGCCTCACGCTGGCTCATCGCTAGTCTCCTCGAGCTGGTTTTGTGATGAAACTCGCAAGGCCGAGGCTAGCACAGTCGCATCACGAAACTGACTCCGCGCGGGCCGGCGGGACAGTCGCAAACGCGCCGCATCCGGCGCGGCGACGCCTGCTGTGCGCCGCGTCCCTCTCGCCCGATCCAGACCGAAAAAGAGCCACCGGCCAGACGGCCGATGGCTCCTTTCAAGTGAGACTGGTTTCGCCGGCGGCGTATCGCCGCGCAGCCGATGTCTTCTCGCGAGTGCTAGCGACCGCCCTCGCGGCGGCGCCGCTGCATCATCACGATCGAGAAGCCGGCTCCCATCAGCACCAGGCCAACGCCGAAGCTCCAGCGAAGGTCGAAGCCGGTGAAGGGAAGCGTCTTCGCTTCTTTTGCCGGAGCCGCGCTCGTGGTGGGTTCGGTTTCTTTCGGCGTGGAGGTCGTTTTCGCCGGTTCTTCAGACGCTTTTTCCGGTGACGTCCCAGTCGACGGAGTGGTGGGCGTCGTCGGCGTCGTCGGCGTCGTAGGAGTCGTCGGCGTGGTCGGCGTCGTGGGAGTCGTCGGAGTCTGGCCGTAGCCAGAGGTTCCTTCAGCCGCCACAGCCGTGCCGGGCACGAGCAGAGCCAGCGCCATCAACAGCACAATCGGGAGGGCAACCAGCGCGCGTACCGTGCTGGATCGTGACTTCATGGGCGCTGCGCCTGGTGTCCGTGGCCTGCTCGAGGCCATGACATCGGTCCGAGTCATGCCAACCTCCGTTTTGGTGGTGTGGTGAGTAGTTCGGCCCTCCACGAGGGCCTCCTTTAGTGAGGGTCGAAGCGCTGCAAGTCGCAAGCTACTGCCTCAAGTTCGCCGTGCATAGGTCCCCGCCTGCCTTCGATGCAGGAAATGGTGTATCAGCCGTGCCGGTCGAGATGGCTCCCGGGAGCACATTTAGCTCAGCAGCAACGGCCCAAACGGGGACCCCGCTCAGAGCTTCACGCGCCCCTCGAGGCTGCCGCCGGCCAGCTGCCCACGCAGCACCTTCTTGTCGAACTTGCCGACGCTCGTCTTCGGGATCTCGGCGATGAAGGCGAACTCGTCCGGCAGCCACCACTTCGCGACGCGGCCGCGCAGATGCTCCACCAGCTCCTCGGCGCTCGCTGCGCCCTCACTCGTCAGCACCACGCAACACAGGGGTCGCTCAGCCCACCGTGGGTTCGGCTTGGCGATCACCGCCGCCTCCACGACGCTCGGGTGCGACATCAACTCGTTCTCGAGCTCCACCGAGGAGATCCACTCGCCGCCCGACTTGATGACGTCCTTCGATCGATCGGTGATCTGCACGTAGCCCTTCTCGTCTACCGACGCGATGTCGCCCGTCCGCAGCCAGCCGTCGTCGAACTTCTCCGGATCCGGATCATGGAAGTAGCTCGATGCGATCCACGGGCCGCGCACCTCGATCTCGCCCGTCGAGTCGCCGTCCCACGGCACCTCCTCCCCGCCGTCACCGACGAGCCGCAGCTCGACCCAGGGCAGCGGACGACCCTGCTTGGCGCGATCGTCCCAGTAGTGCTCGTCGTGCTCACCCTCCTCGCGGGGACGGGAATAGGTGGCGACCGGGCTCGTCTCGGTCATGCCCCAGGCTTGATAGATGCGCACGCCGTGACGCTCTTCGAAGTCCTTCATCAGCTGCTTCGGCACGGCCGAGCCGCCGCAGGCGGCATTCGTCAGCGACGACAGGTCGACCTCCGGATGCTCATCGGCGTAGCGCAGCAGGTCCTGGAAGATCGTCGGCACGCAGCCCATCAGCGTCGGGCGCTCCGCGGAGATCAGCTTCGCCAGCGGCTCGGCGCCTAGGAAGCGGTCGGGGAGGATCAGGTCCGAGCCTGCCAGCGCGGCACCGTAGGGCAGCCCCCAGGCGTTGGCGTGGAACATCGGTACCACGGCCAGCACCCGATCGTTGCGCGAGAGCCCGTTCCCGTCGCTCATCAGCGTCGCCGAGGAGTGCAGGCTGATCGACCGGTGTGAGTAGAGCACTCCCTTCGGGTTGCCGGTCGTGCCGCTCGTGTAACAGAGAGCAGCCGCTTGGCGCTCATCGAGCTCCGGGTAGTCGAACGAGCCGTTGCCGGCCTGCTCGAGCAGGTCCTCGTAACGAAGGACATTCGGCAGGGAGCCCGCGTCGCCATCGCCCATCACCACGTAGTTCGCGACGCTCTGGAAGGTCGGCGCCAGCTTCTCGAGCACGGGCACGAGCGAGTCATCCACGAAGATCACGCGATCCTCGGCATGGTTGACGATGTATGTGAGCTGCTCCTCGAAGAGACGCACATTCAGGGTGTGCAGCACAGCCCCGATACACGGCGCGGCGAAATACAGCTCCACGTGGCGCTGGTTGTTCCAGGCGAAGGACGCCACCCGGTCGCCCTGCTGGACGCCCAGCTCGCCCAGGGCTCGCGCCAAGCGGTCGACGCGACCGGCGAGATCGGCGTGAGAGATCCGCTGGACCGTCCCGTCCGGCAGCAGCGTTACCACCTCCGCGCCGTGGTTCACCGACTGCATTCGCCTACGGATGTGGTTGAGCGTCAGCGGAAAGTCATTCTGCATCAGCCCCTCGAGCATCCCCGTCCCCTGAACCTCCAACATCTCCTTCATCCACGTTCTCCCCGTTCGGCTTCGCCTCGTCGGCTCCGCGTCATCCCCTGGGTGCGCCCTCGCGGGCGGCCAGCCCTGCCGTCTCATCGTAGATCGCCCGCGTACGTTGGGCGATGTCGTCCCAGTCGAACCGCAGCACGTGCTCTGAGGCTTCTGTGACCAGCCGGTCGCGGAGCGCCTCGTCCACGAGCAGCCGTTCCATCATCACGCCGAGGTGCTCGGCATCGCCGCCGTTGAATCGAAGCCCCACCCGCTCCCCGCGCGGCACTACCTCCCGCAGTCCCCCCGTGTCAGCGACGATGCAGGGGCAGCCCGAGGCCATCGCCTCGAGCGCCACGAGGCCGAAGGGCTCATAGATCGAGGGCACCACGCACAGGTCGGAGATGCGGTACAGCGAGTGCAGTACGTCGTCGCCGATCCAGCCGAGGAACGTGCCGTGCTCGAGTAGCCCCAGCCGCTCTGCCTGGGCCTTCAACTCGGCCTCGTGGGTACCGCTGCCGGCAACCAGGAAGCGGACGTTGCCGATCCTCTCGATCAGGCCCGGCATCGCGTCGAGTGCCAGCTGGAAACCCTTCTCGTAGACGAGCCTGCCGACGAGCAGCACGAGCTTCTCGTGCGGTTGTGCGAACTGCCCGCGCAGAGCGTGGAGGTTCTCGACCGGCCGCAGGTCACTCGGATCGACACCATTCGGTATCACCGTCACCCGGGCCTCGTCGAGGCCGAACACGTCTGCCACATGGCCCCGCATGTAGTAGGAGCAGACGATCACCCGCTCCGCCCGCCTCGCCATCCAGCGCTCGACGGAGTGAATGTGCGACTGCGGCTCGTTCGCCACCCAGCCCTGGTGGCGGCCGTGCTCGGTCGCGTGGATGGTCGTCACGTAGGGGATGCCGAGACGCTCCGCCAGCGTGCCGGCGGCTCCGGCCACGAGCCAATCATGTCCGTGTATGAGGCCGTAGGTCCGTTCCTGGGCGAGCATCTCCCCCGCCGCAAGCATGTCCTCGTTCATCTGCTCCACCCAGGCGACGAACCGATCCAGGTCGCGCGGCCAGCCGGGCTCCGGCACGCGGTGCACCTCGACTCCACCGGGGCGGAACCTGGGCGCCCCCGGCACGGGGGCATCGGCGGTACCGCGCGTCAGCACATCGACCTCCACGCCGGCGCGAACCAGACCCTCGGCAAGCTTGCGGACGTGACGGGCAAGCCCCCCCTCGATCACGGGCGGGTACTCCCAGGAGAGAACCAGCACTCGGTCGCTCACCTCAGGCACCCTACCTTTCGCGGTCCGCGAGTCTCGTCCCCCCACCGTCAGCACTCCGACGAGGCGATGCGCCATCATCGGGCCCGTGGGCGCGCCGCAGCCGCTCTTTTACTTCGGGGCCATGTCGCCCTACTCCTGGTTCGCCGCAGAGCGGATCGATGCGCTGCTGCCGGAGGCGCGGTGGCAGGGCGTTCTCGCCGGTGGGATCTTCAAGGCCAACGGCCGCAGCTCCTGGGGGCTGACCGACGCCCGGGAACGCGGCATCGCCGACTGCGAGGCGCGGGCCCGCGCCCACGGCCTTGGGCCGATCCGCTGGCCGCGTCAGTGGCCGACGAGCGACCTCACCGTCGCACGGGCGATGGTGTACGCCGACCGGAAGGGCCGGCTGAAGCCCTACGCGCTCGCCGCGATGAGGCTCTCGTTCCTCGAGGGCGTGGACCTGGGCGAGCTCGATGCGGTGCTCGAGGCGTCACGGCGGGCGGGCCTCGACGCGGCGGAGATGCGCGAGGCGATCACGAGCGAGGAGATCAAGCAGGAGCTTCGTGCGGTGACCGACGAGGCCCTCGATGCGGGCGTGTTCGGGGTGCCCACGGTGCTCCTCGGCGAAGAGCTCTACTGGGGCGACGACAAACTCGAGCGTGCGGTCGCCTCCTATCGCGTGCTGGATCGCCTGTAGGAGCCGGCCGACGGGGAGGTCACCCCTCCGGCGGACGAGGCGTGAGGTCGATCTCAAGCTGGCGCGGCGACGGCCGCAATGGCTCGGCGGTCTCCCGTGGCCGTCCCCGCTTGGCCCAGTGCCCGACCACTTCACGGCTGCGGCAGCTGTAGTAGTTGACGCGACGGTCGGTCGGCTGCAGCGCGAGCCCGCCGGGCGCCGTGCCCGTCACGACTGCGTGGAAACGCCTCCCCTTGCGGTCGACCTCGACGATGTCGCCGGTCTGGATGCCCTCGAGCCTCATCGCGGTGAACTCCAGCAGATCGTTACGCCACTCCCGCCGCGTGAGCTCCGACGGCCAATTCCCGGGACGCCGACCACGGGTCAGGTTCTAGGCTGAGAAGTGTGCGTTGGCTCATCGATGGCATGAACGTGATCGGTACGCGTCCGGATGCCTGGTGGAGGGATCGCCATCACGCGATGGTCGGGCTCGTCGACAAGCTGGAGCGTTGGGCCGCCGCGACCGGAGAGGACGTGACGGTCGTCTTCGAGCAGCCCCCCGTGCCGCCGATCCGCTCGACCGTAATCATCGTCGCCCACGCGCCGCGGCCGCGCCGAGACTCCGCCGATGACGAGATCATGCGGCTCCTCGCCGGGGCCACCGAGCCGGGTGCGATCCGGGTCGTCACCTCCGACGGCTGGCTGTCCGACCGCGTCCGGGCGACAGGTGCGACGGTCGAGGCCGCCGCACCGTTCCGCGCGCTGATGGAACACGAGCCGTGATCCCCGAGACGCGATATACGCGCAGCGGCGATGCCAGCATCGCCTACCAGGTCGCCGGCGACGGTCCTCTCGACGTGCTCTTCCTCCCCGGTTGGATCTCGCAGATCGAGCAGCTGTGGGAGGCACCCGGAAACCGGCGCTTCCTCGAAAGCCTGATGAGCTTCGGGCGCCTGATCATGTTCGACAGCCGCGGCACCGGGCTCTCCGACCACGGCCTCGAGGCCTACTCGGTCGACCAGGACATGCTGGACGCGCTCGCCGTGCTAGACGCGGCTGGCTCGGAGCGGTGCGCCGTAATGACATACGCGGGCGGGGGGCTGGTCGGAGCGCGGCTCGCTGCCGAGCAGCCGCAACGGATCGGCGCGTTGATCCTGTACGCGTCGTTCGCCCGTACAACTTGGGCGCCGGACTACGACTGGGCGATGACCAAGGAGGAACGCATCGGCCTCACGGCCGAGGAATTCCGCCGTTGGGGAGAACCCGATAGCGAGCTGGTCAGCCGCCTGGCGCCGTCGATGGCCGGCGACCCTGCGCTGACCGCCTGGATCGCCCGCACGCAGCGTCTCACGGCGAGCCCGAGCGAGGCGCGCACGATTGTCGGCGCGATCGGCGACGGGGACGTGCGCGACTGCCTCACCGAGATTCGCGTGCCGACGCTGGTCATGCACCGGCCCGAAGAGCAGGTCTGGGATGTACGCCACTCCCGCTACCTCGCCGAGCACATCCCGGGAGCGCGCTATGTCGAGCTGGAAGGCAGCGATTCGCTGCCGTTCATCGGCGACAGCGACGCGATCGTCCAGGAGGTCGAGGAGTTCCTCACCGGCGGGCGCCGGGGCGGCGACGTCGCCCGCGATCTGCTGACCGTCATGTTCACCGACATCGTCGACGCAACGGCGCGGGCGGCGGCGCTCGGCGACGCCCACTGGCGAGACCTACTCGCGCAGCACGACGCCCTCGTCCGCGAGCAGCTCACGCGGTTCGGCGGCCGAGAGGTGAAGACCGTCGGCGACGGTTTCCTCGCGACGTTCGACGGCGCCCCGTCACAGGCGCTGCGCTGTGCCCTCGCGATCACCGAGTCGACTCGCACGCTCGGCCTCGCCGTGCGCCTCGGGATGCACACCGGCGAGTGCGAGCTGATCGGCGACGACGTCGGCGGCATGGCCGTGCACATCGCCTCGCGCGTCGCCGACCTCGCGGCGCCCGGCGAGGTGCTCGTCTCGGGCACCGTCTTCGGCACTGTCGTCGGGGGTCCGTTCGACTTCACCGATCGTGGCTTCCACGAGCTGAAGGGTGTGCCTGGCCCGTGGCCACTGTTCTCGCTTGCCCCCCGCGCTTCAGGTGTCACGCAGGAGTCGGGCTCCGGCGACCAAGGCGCCGTGGCCGGGCGCCGCGAGCGCGTCGATTCGGCCCCGTGAGGAGGCTGCGCGACAGGTACCGGCTCGGACCGGCCAGCGGTGGCATCTTGCTCGTGCTGGTCGCCGCCGTCGTCCTGCTCGTCGCCGGCCCCGCCCACGACCGGACGCCCGCCGCCGTGATCCTCGCGCTGATCCTGTTCCTGCTCGTAGTACGTCCCGGAGGCACGAAATTCGCGATGGCCAGGACGCTCGACGAGCGCCGCGAGGCGCCCGCTGCCGCCGCCCGCGGTGACTCCGAGGAGCCCGACGAGCGCGACTCGGGCGCCGCCGGGCCGAGCCAGCCCGGCGAGCGGCCCAACGCCAATGGCGATCACGCCTGAGAGCTACGGCATGATCGCCGACCGGCTCGCGATGCGCCACTTCACCGCTCAGTCGGAACTGCCCGAGGAGCTGGATCCGATCGGGCTCGATGCCCTGGACGCGTTCCTGCGCAATCTTCTCGTCACCGACGGACCCGTGTCGCGCTCCCTGGAAGCGCACACACTGCTCCCGATACGGGTCGAGCCCGTCGAGCAATCCGAGACGCTCCCGCCGGCGGCCGCGGCCGCGCACCTGCAGCTGGCCGAGGACGAGGCTTGCTTGCGCCGCCGGGTCGTCATGCGGATCGCCGGGCCCGAGCCTTCGGTCTGGGCGGAATCCTTCGTCGTCCCGGGACGGGTCCCGATCGAGTTTCTACGGGCGCTCCGCGACAACAGCCACGGAATCGGGGGCTCGCTGGAGCAGCTCAAACTCGAGAGCTGGCGCGAGCTCTTGTGGTTCGGGCTCGCCGCAGCGCCGCCCTGGCCCGAGCCGGGCAACCCCGCCCGGACGTTGCGACGCGCCTACCTGATCCTGATCGACCGCCGCCCCGCGCTGATGATCACCGAGGACTTCGCGCTGGCTGAGCGGGGAGACGGCTTCACAATCGCGGGCGCGGACAGGATGACGAGACACTAGTCTCGGCGGCCGTGGGCGACCAGGAGCGAATGCTGCTGGAGGTCCTGCCCGCAGGGGCGGTCGGGGCGGAGCTGTTCGAAGTGGACGGCGTCGAGCCGGCCGGCGACCTCTACGCGGCCGAGCGGGCCGCGATCGCCGACGCAAGCGAGGGTCGCCGGCGCGAGTTCACAGGCGGGCGGATCTGCGCACGGCGCGCGCTCGAGCTGCTGGGCCTCTCGCCCGTCGCGGTGCCGGTCGGCGTCGATGGTGCGCCGGTCTGGCCTGACGGGATTGTCGGCTCGATCACGCACAAGGGCGCATACCGAGCAGCCGCGGTCGCCTTCGCGAGTGATGTAGCGGGACTCGGGATCGATGCCGAGCTGAACAAACCCCTCCCGGCCGGCGTGTTGGAGAGGATCGCGTCTCCCGACGAGATCGAGGCGGTGGAACGGCTGCTCGCGGACCGGCCCGGCATTGCATGGGACAGGTTGCTCTTCAGCGCGAAGGAGGCGGTTGTGAAGGCGGATCAGCCGTTGTACGGGGATTCGCCGGGCCTCGCCGCCGCGCGGGTGAGCTTCGACGCGCACACGGGTGCCTTCACCGGAGCCCGCCCCCCAGGAGAGACGGCCACCGGCGCGACGAGCGTCGAGGGACGCTGGGAACGGCGTGCGGGGCTGGTGGTCGCCGCCGCATGGCCTGCTCTCGCCGGCTGAGTCACGTGTTCTCAATCCAGGGAGCGCTGCTCGCTTGATCGGGGCTAACGGTTAGAGAACCAATAAGCACGGGGGATTTCGGCCGCCTGCGGTCCTCTTCGCGAGTTCCGGACGATGATCCGGTGACTAGCCCGAGCTGGCTCGTGCCCGCCCCTTCCACCATCCTCAAGTCGAACCGCTTTCGCACCGATGAGCAAGCTGATGAGCTTCCTCGAGCGAGCGTCCGCGCTCGCCAACCAGATGCCGCGCGTCGTCGCCTCGTCGGCCGTCCTTGTTGCCCTCGGCGGTGGCTGCCTCGCCGCGAGCGCGTCCGCCACGACGGCGACCTTCACGCCTGGTGGCGCCGGCGAATTCGTCGTTCCGCCGGGGGTCACCCAGGTTGAAGTGGCGGCGATCGGCGGTGCGGGCGAAGCGGGCGGCGAGTGCCTCAACGATGGCTACCCGGCAG
>DASWFM010000148.1:0-7435 GCA_036394235.1 Solirubrobacteraceae bacterium
CTCGGTCGACGACATGGTCGCCGTGGCCCTGGAGGAAGGCATGAAGCGCCTGCGCGACGACGGCATGCAGAAGGTCCGTGACGGCTTGACCTCGATCGCCGAGGTCGAACGCATGACCACGAGCCTGATCTAGGCCCGCTCGGCCGAGCCCAGAACAGCAGCGAGATCCGCAACCGGCCCGACGGCAAAGCGGTGGCTGAGAACGAGTAGGCCGGGGGCCGCTCGCCCCCTGCGAGGAGACGGACGACCCGCGGTGCCGAGGCTGGGCGTCTAGCGCTGAGCGGCCTTGTGCAGCGGCCGCCTGGCGTGGTGAGCGGCCTTTTTCTTCTTGTGCTTGGCGATGACGAGCGGCCTGGGGTTCAGCCGTGTGCTGCCGGAGTAGGCGTCCGGTGGGCAGCCTTTCGGGCGGCCCAGGTCGAACGGGCCCGAGATCGCTTGCGCGACGACGCCTTTTTCGAGGTACGCGTAGGTAACCGTCAGCAGCGGGTCGACGCGCGGCTCGGCGCAGAGCTTCTTTTCGACCGAGAACTGCCCCCCGATCAGCTCGTAGCCGGTCTTCGCGAGGCCAACGCAGTTCGCCGCGTAACCGGGGATCTCCCCAGAGCACGAGAACGTGTCCTTCAGCGCCGGACCGGGCTTCACGCCCGCTTCGAGTTTGGAAACGAGCGGGGCGCCCCCGACCCCCGCGAGGGGGACCTGCGACTGCAGCTGGTAGCCGGTGATCGGCCCGTTGCAGTAGAAGCTGTAGGCGACCGCGTTGCCGACGGCTTCTTCTTCCGCTTCGCCCTTGGCGATGCTGCCGAGGCAGTTGAGGTTGTTGGGGTTGGATTCGTCGGCCCGGCTGATGGCCGGCGCCACGAGCAGCAGGGCAAGGCAGCCCACGATCGCGAGCAGCCACAGGGTTGCCTTACGGTGGGCTATGGGGGTTGCGTGCAACGGGATCTCCGTTCGTCGAGGGCGGCATGGAGCGCCGCCCGGTTCCTTTTTGGCGGCATGGAGCGCCGCCCGATTCTTTTTTGGCGGCATGGAGCGCCGCCCGATTCCTTGAGGGCGGCATGGAGCGCCGCCGGATTCCTTTTCTCGTCGTTTGTCTTCCTCAGTGCAGGAGCGCTTCGAGGCTGTGCCTGGGGGAAGTCGGGTTGAACGCCGCCGGGTAGCTGGCCCCGGCCTTGGCGAAGGGCGAGAGCAGCGCGACCCCGCCGGGCGGCTGGTAGGCGAGCGTCGTCGTCGATGCGCCGGCCGGGAGTTCGGACTGGGTCGCGATGCCGACCGTCGCGAATGTGATGACGATCAGCCCGTGTTCGGAGTAGGTGCTCAGCGCGGTGATGCTCGCGACCGTCGCTTTGAGGAACTCGTCGGCGGCCGTCAGCTGGCCCGGTGTTTCGGGAGCGCAGGATGCGCCGGCCGCGCCTTCGGGGCAGGGCGGCTGGACGATCGAGTGAAGCAGCGGCGGCGTCGCGCCCGCAGTGGGCGGTTCGGCGAGTGTCGCCTCGGCGGCGAACGCGTTCGCCTGGACCGCCGACCATCCGGGCAGGATCGTCGCCGCCGGAAGGAGCGACCCGTTGATGTAAGGCGCCGCAGCCTTCTCCGCCAGCGCCCCTTCGAGCGTGCCGCCCGACAACTCGATCAGCCACACGTTCGTGATCGCAGGCAGCTTCTTGGTCGGCGTCGCGGCGGATTTCTTCCTCGCCGTGCCCTGTGGGCTCGTTTCTTCGTTCGTCACGGGGGTCGAGGCCGCGGGCTTGGCCGCTGTCCCGGCGGGCGCCGCTTCGGGGGTCGGTTCCGGCGAGGCGGCAGGCGGTTCGGCCTTGGCCGGGGTCGTCGCTGTCGATGTGCGCTGTTTGGCCTCGATTCCGGCGATCAGAAGCGGCAGCTCCTTGACGAGCCCCGGCACGTCGCCCGCCAGGGATGCGGCGGGCGCCGGTCCGATCGCCGCGCCGATCGCCACGCCGGCCGCGAGCATCCCGGCGGCCAGCCCTGCGACCCAGCGGGGGCGCGGGACCCGCACCGGCCGGGGCGGCGCAGGCGCGTTCTGGAGTGGCTGTTTCTCTTGGTTCTCGACCATCGGTAGTCCGGTTCTCGTGGACCCGCGGCGGCACAACTTCGCGGGCCCCGGGGTGTTATCCCGACAAATCCAGTTTTCTGGATCGAATCTATCGGAATTATGGTATGTTCGCCCGGAACTCCTGTCAACTGACGTGTCAACACCACTGAACGGAGCCACTGCCAGATGACCCGCTTTCGCCGAATCTCAGCTGCCCTTCTGGTGGCCGGCGCGCTCGGAGCCGCCGCGCCCGCGGCCGCCTCGGCGCTCACGACGATCACGATCAGCGGCGCCACGGCGTCGTACCCGCTGGTGTCTCTGCTGGCGGCCAAGTACAACAAAGTGCACCCGCACAAAGTCAGGTTCCGGATCACGCAGGGCGGTGCCCAGATCGGCATCAACGACGTCGTCGCCGGCCGCGTCACGATCGGAGACGTCTCGCGCGACCCGCTCGGGTCCGACCCGGCCGGGCTGGTCTTCTACCCGGTCGCCCGCTACGGGATCTGCATCGTCACCAACAAGGCGAATCCGGTCACGAACCTCACGACCGCGCAGGCGATCGCGATCTTCACCGGTAAGACGCGCAGCTGGTCCGGCATCCCCGGCGCCACGCAGACGGGCACCATCGAACTCGTCAGCCGCACGTCGGTGGCGGGCGTGCTGACGAACTTCCAGACGGTTCTGCTGGAAGGCAAGAAGGTCGCCTCGCTGGCGGCCGAAGAGCCCTCCGAGGGCCTGATGCGCCAGCAGGTCGAAAGCAACCCCGCGGCGATCGGCTTCGTCTCCAACTACCAGTCCGACAAAGGAACGGTTCACGCCGTCAGCCTCAACGGCAACGCGTGCAACCGCTCGACCGTGACCAGCGGCAGCTACAGCGGCACGGCGCGGTTCTACGAGGTCACCAAAGGCAAGGCGACGGGTGCTGCCTCGGCGTTCATCGGCTGGATCGAGAAATCGTCCGCGGCCAAGAAAATCATCTCGACGCAATGGGTTCCGATCTCCTGAGGGAGCGGTGCTCGAACGTCTGAGAGCCCCATGGTCCGACCGCCGCGCCGAGCTTTCGCTCGGCGCGGTCTCGTTGCTGGTCGGAGCCGCAGTGGTCGCGATGGTCGCATTCGTCGCGGTGCAGGCGTGGCCGACGTTTCAGCACAACGGGCTGAGTTGGCTCGGCTCCGGAGGTGACATCAAGGCGCAGGTCGAAACGATGCAGGCGACGAGCACCCACCCGCCCGCATCGGCCTTCCACGTGCGTGCGTGGCCACTGATCTGGGGCACGATCATCACCACGGTGCCCGCTGTGCTGATCGGGATCTTCGTCGCGGTGCTCTCGTCGATCTTCATCGTCGAGCTCGCCCCCGCGCGGCTACGCCGCATCGCGATCCCCGTGATACGCCTGCTTGCGTCGGTGCCCTCTGTCGTCTACGGGCTGATCGGGATCCTCGTGCTCGTCCCGTTCACTCTCAACCATCTGATCAGCCGGGCGGAAAAGGCCGCCTTGTCACACACGACCCAGCTCGGCCTCGGCGGCGTCGGCGTCGCGGTCGTGATCCTCGCGGTGATGATCACGCCGATCATGATCGCGCTGATCTGCGAGGCGCTCGCCGCCGTGCCGAACGCATGGCGTGAGGGAGCGATTGCGCTCGGCTGCAACCCGGTGCGGGCGATGCTCGCCGTGACCGTGCGTGCGGCGCGGCCTGCGATCGTCGCCGCCGCTGTGCTGGCAACCGCCCGCGCGCTGGGCGAGGCGATCATGATCTCGATGGTCGCCGGCGCCGCCAACTTCGCCCCGCGCCTCTCGGATGGCTTGACGGTCTTGTTCGAGCCGACGCGTACGCTGGCAGCGGCGATCGTCGACTTCCACGAGGGCATCGGGGCGCCCGCCCTCAAGTCCTTCCTCTACGCGCTCGCCCTGCTGCTGCTCTTCTCAGCCTTCGTGCTGTCGATCGGCGGCTACCTGATCAAGCTGCCGCTGCGGAAGTATGAGGTCCGCGGATGAGCGCTTCGCGCCTCCACAGAAAGGTACGCGGATGAGCGCCCTCGCCCCCTACCAGCAGCCGCGCCGGCAGCCGATGCGCAGGGCAGGCGGCCGGCGCTCGACTCCGGCCGAATGGCGCTGGACCGACCGCATCGCCCTCGTCTTCGCCTGGGCTGCCGGGCTGCTGTTGTGCGTGATCGCCGGCGCGATCGTCATCTACGTGGGCTATCGCGGCATCCAGTACCTGAAACCGTCGCTGCTCTGGACGCACCCCGAAGTCGGCACCTCGCAGACCGAATCCGGCGGCTTCCTCGATCCGATCGAGGGCACCGCCCTGCTGACCGGGATCGCGATCATCCTGTCGTTCCCGCTCGCCGTCGGCACCGCTCTGTGGATCGCCGAGTACGGGCGACCGACATGGCTCGCACGCACCGTCGAGTCGTCGATCGAGGTGGTCGCCGGCACGCCCGACATCGTGCTCGCCGTCTTCGGCCTGGCTCTGTTCCAACTGCCGATCATGGCCCCTTTCTCGCTGACCGCAGAGGGCGGCGGCGTGTTCGGCCGCTCCTTCATCGCGGCCGGCGCGATGCTGTCGCTGATCTCGCTCCCGCCGCTCTTCACCGCGACCCGCGACGGCCTGCAGGCGGTCCCGGCCCACATGCGCGAGGCCGCCTACGCCCTCGGCAAGACGAAGATCGCGACGATCCGCCGTGTGCTGCTGCCAGGCGTGCGCTCGAACATCGCCGCCGGCGTGACGCTCAGCGTCAGCCGCATCATCGGCGACACGGCAATCATCGTCGTGCTGCTCGGCTCGACCTTGCGCATCGAACCAGCGACGGGCACGCCGGTGGTCGGCTTGCTCAGAGGACAGGGCTCGACCCTGACGAGCTACGTGTTCGAAAACTCGCCGGCCGGCGAAGGCGGCGCGCCGCAGAAGGCCTACGCCGCCGCCTTCGTCCTGCTGGTGCTCGTATTCGTCCTCAACCTGCTGGTGGGGCGGCTGGGCCGCTCCAGCGCCGACGAGACCGGCCTGACGGTTGCCGGCGCGGTCGTCTAGCGACCTCCGGCTTTACAAGGCGACCGTCAGCCGCTAACGTGCTTAGCTCAGTAAGTCGATGAACATAATTATGCCGATGCACAAGATGTTCCATGCGCTGCGAAGGGGGCACTCGCGATGACTCCGGAGGAGATGTTGCTGGACCCTCCTCAGCTGGCCGACGACGAGCATGCCGAGCGTCCACTGCGGATCCACGCGGCGCCCGAGCCGGTGCCCGCGACGGTGCCGCCGGTGCGCACGATCGTGCTCGACCGCGCACCGGTGCCCGCGCCGCCGCCGAGCGAGCGAGACTCGGTGCGCACCTCGCTGGCCGGCGCCGGCCCGGAGCGCCTGCGGCTCGACGAGGTCTCGATCGACTACGGACCCAAGCAGGCCGTCAAGCAGGTCTCCCTGTCGATCCACCAGGGCGAGGTGCTGGCGCTGATCGGGCCCTCCGGCTGCGGCAAGACGACGCTGCTGCGGACGCTCAACCGCCTCACCGAGCTGACGCCGAGCGCGGCGCGGGGCGGTCGCATCATGCTCGATGGCGAGGACATCCACGAGCTGCCGGACACGAAGCTGCGGGCGCGGGTCGCGATGGTCTTCCAGCAGCCCAATCCCTTCCCGATGTCGATCTTCGACAACGTTGCCTTCGGCCTGCGCGAACAGTCGCGCAAGCGTCCGCGCCGCCGCGAGCTCGGACCGCAGGTGATCGAGGCGCTCGAGCGCGCCGGGCTCTACGACGAGGTCAAGGACAACCTCGACGCTCCCGCCCTGCGGCTGTCCGGCGGACAGCAGCAGCGGCTGTGCATCGCGAGGGCGATCGCGCCGCGCCCCGAGGTGCTGCTGATGGACGAGCCGTGCAGCGCGCTCGACCCGATCTCGACGACAACGATCGAGAAGCTGATCGGTGAGCTTCGACGCGACTTGGCAGTGGTGGTCGTCACCCACAACCTCGCTCAGGCGCACCGCATCGCCGACAAGGTCGCCTTCATGTACTTGGGCGACCTGATCGAGTACGGCACGACCTCGCAGGTCTTCGAGCATCCCCGCGCGAGCCGAACCCGCGACTACGTGACCGGCGCCTTCGGCTGATCCACGACGATGAGCCTCGCCCCCGTGCCCCAGCCCGACGCGACCTGCGCGAACTGCGGCGCCGCGGTCGTCGCCGATCAGCGCTACTGCCTCAGCTGTGGCCAGCCTGTCTCGCCGGTGCGGCTCGCGTTCCTCGACGTGCTCGCGCCGTCGGGCCCGGCGCCGGCTGCGGCGGCGCCGGTGGGGTGGCCGGACCCGGGCACGATCGATCTCGCTCCGGCCGGCTACGTCGTACAGCAGCAGAGCGGCGCCAACGCATGGCTGCGACGCAACTCCGGCCTGCTCGGGTTGATCGCGGTCCTCGCGCTGTTCGCGCTCGGCGGCCTCCTGATCGGGCACTGGGTGAGCCAGAGCAAGACGCCGGCCAACACGACCGTGAAGATCGAAGGCCTCGGCGGCCTCGCCGCTGCGGGCGCCGGCGGCACGGCCGCGAACGCGAGCACGCCGAGCGAATCGACGAGCTCGACGGGTGCCTCGACGAAAACCTCCGCGAAGCAGGAAGCCAAAGAAAAGGCCGAAGGCGAAAAAGAAACGGCCAAGGAAAAAGCACCTCCGCCCGCTCCCAAAGCGGTCTCGAGAGCAAAGATCAACAAACTCTCCAAGAGCACCGGCAAGAAGCACCAGGAAGAAATCAACGCGCTCGGCGCCGAACCGATCGAAACGCACTAACGATGGCCGGCGCCGACGACCCGACTCCCGCTGATGCCGCGGCCCGCGCCGCGGTGCTGCCGGTCGGCGGGCTCGCGGTGGAGGATGGTCCCGGCGGCTCGATGCGCGAGCTGCGCCGCCGCCGCCGCCAGCTCGCCCAGCGCGTTGCGGAGCTCACCTGGGATCTCGGCGGGCTGGCCTACGAGATGGCGATCCGCGACCACTACCGGCTCGACGTGATCGCACGCAAAGCAGCTGAGCTTCAGCAGGCCGACGCTGAGCTCGACGAGCTCCAGCGCCTGCTCGCAGGCGCCGAGGCCGGGATCCACGGGCAATGCCGCTCCTGCGGCGCCGTGCACAGCCGCGGCGCGGCGTTCTGCTGGCACTGCGGCGCATCGCTGCTGGCAGAGGCCCGTCCCGCCGCACTAGAGCCGCGCCCGTAGCAGCTGCATGGACTACGAGCTCTAAAAAGCGGCCGGTAAAGCAGGGTGGGCGGCGCGCCCCGCGCCGCCGTAGCTTCGTCCAGACGGTGCCCCGCTGTCGCAGGGGCGGGCTAGAGTTGCGCGGGGTGAGAGCACCGCCGGGCAGGACAGGAATGCTCCGTGCCGCGCGCGCATCGGCGGTGCTGTTGGTGCTA
>DASWFM010000149.1:0-25558 GCA_036394235.1 Solirubrobacteraceae bacterium
CTCCTCGCTGACTCGCCTCAGCTTTGGCGGCGGCCTCGCGTCCGTCGTCTCCGTGGCTGCATGGTTCGTCGGCGTAGCGCAACGCCGCAGCGCGCGCGGCCTGCGCGACGCGGCCACCTACTCGCTTGGCTACGGCGCGCAGACGTGGGGTTACCTGCTGCTGCTCACCGACCGCTACCCCGACAGCGATCCGCTTGCCATGCTGCCCGAGGTGCCGGCGCGAGAGGATCCGGTGCGGGTGCACGCGCAGGACGATCTGCGCCGCAGCCGCCTGACAATCCTGTTCCGCCTGCCGCTGATCTTCCCCCACTACTTCTGGCTGCTGCTGTGGACGATCGTCGCGTTCCCGGCGACGCTCCTCAACTGGCTTCTGACGCTGCTCCGTGGTCGCCCGCCGCAGGCGCTGCACCGCTTTCTGTCAGCCTACCTGCGCTACGCGATCAGCCTCTTCGCGTTCCTCTACGCGAGCGCCAATCCGTTCCCGGGCTTCGTCGGCGCGCCCGGCGCATACCCCGCGTTCGAAACCGTGATCGCCCCGCCCGCGCGCCAGAGCCGCTGGAAGGTCGGCTTCCGCCTGATCCTTGCGATCCCCGCTCTGCTGATCGCGGGCGCCTATTCCACGCTCGCCTCGGTCGTGGGCTTCTTCGCCTGGTGGTCGGCGCTGATCCGCGGCCGGCTGCCTCGCGGTCTGCGCAACGCCGGCGCCCTTGCCCTGCGCTACGAGGCGCAGAGCCTCGCCTACCTGCTGCTGCTGACCGACGCCTACCCCTACACGGGCCCGCTCCAGGGCGACGGGCCCGGCGGCGGCTGAGCCGCGATGGACCTTGCCGGCTCGCGCAGCGCGCGCTTCGGCACCCGCCGCATCCTTGCCGGGCCCGCGCTCGTCGTCGCCAGCGTCGCGTGGCTGCTGGCCGCCCACGCGCTGTGGCGCTCCTCGGTCCCATCCGGGCTGAAGCTGCCGCATGTCGACCCGCGCTCGCTGTTCAGCGCCTCCTACCTGGCGAGCAGCCGCTCCTACGAGCAGCTGCTGACGCTGAACGCGCTGGCGGCTCGCCTGGTGCTGCTCGGCGTGCTGGTCCTCTACGCACGGCGCGGGGCGGTGCTGATGCGCGAGTCGGCAGCCGGGCGGATCGGCACCGGGATGCTGCTCGGCATGCTCGGCTTCGCGATCGTGTGGATCGCCGAGCTGCCATTCAGCCTCATCGGCGTCTGGTGGGAACGGCGCCACGGCGTCTCCCACGAGGGTTACGTCACCTCGGTCCTCAACGGCTTCTTCGCACTTGGCGGCGAGTTCCTCTGGATCTCCTTCGCGCTGCTGGTCGCGATGGGCTTCGCCGGACTGACGAGGCGCTGGTGGTGGGCGCCCGCGGCGCCGGTATTCGCGGCGCTTGCGCTGCTCTCGACGTTCCTCTCCGTGTATCTGATCCCGCAGACGAAACCGCTGCGCAATCCGGTCACCGCCGCAGACGTTCGTACGCTCGCCCGCGCCGAGGGCATTCCCGGCACGAAGGCAGAAGTCCAGGACGTGCACCGCTTCACGACCGCCCCCAACGCCGAGTCGGTCGGCTTCGGCCCCACCAGGCGCGTGATCCTCTGGGACACGCTGCTCGACGGCCGCTTCGACCGGCGCGAAGTACGGGTCGTCACCGCTCACGAGCTCGGGCACCTCGCGCATCACCACACGCTCAAGCGCGTCGGCTGGCTGATCCTCTTCTTGATCCCCGCCGCGGCGATCGTCGCCGCGGCGACCGCCCGGCGCGGCGGCCTGGCGCGCCCGGAGGCCGTGCCGCTGGCGCTGCTCGTGTTCGTGGCGCTGCAGTTGCTTTGCTCGCCGCTGATGAACATCGTCTCCCGTCGCGAGGAGGCGGAGGCCGACTGGTCCGCGCTGCGCGCCACACACGACCCTCAGGCGGCGCGTGCGCTGTTCGTCAAGCTCGCCGAGACCAGCCACGCCGCCCCCGACCCTCCGGGCTGGGCGTACTTGCTCTTCGCCGACCATCCAACGATCGTCCAGCGGGTCGCGATGGTCGAGGCGTGGCAGGCACGCCGCTGAGGCTCGTAGGATCGCGGACGAGGTGGGGAGATACGAGAAAGGGGAGAGGATGCTGAGGGACTTCAAGACGTTCCTGCTTCGCGGCAACGTCGTCGACCTTGCCGTCGGCATCGTCGTCGGGGCCGCCTTCGGGGCGGTCGTGACGGCGCTCGTCGCGGACCTGATCACGCCGATCATCGCCGCGATCATCGGCAAGCCGAACTTCTCCTCGCTGACCTTCAGGATCAACGGCAGCGAGTTCAAATACGGGTCGTTCCTCAACGCCCTGATCGCCTTCCTGTCGATCGTGGCGGCCGTGTTCTTCTTCGTCGTGCAGCCCGTCAACGCGTTGATGGCCCGGCGCCGCACCGAGCCGGACGTCGACTCCGAAACCGCACCTTGCCCGGAATGCCTCAGCGACATCCCGGTGCTGGCGAGGAAGTGCGCCTTCTGCAGCTCGGAGGTGCACCCTGCGACGGCCGCCTGAGCCGGTCACGCAGCCGGGGCGAGCACCGCGCTTTTCGGCGGCCATTCGCGGGTAGTGCCGGGACAGCATCCCAGCGATCGAGAACGGAGGTCAGGCGTGCCGCCAAGAGGCGTGAAAAAACAAAGCAAGCGGGGCCGCCAGTACGAGCACATCAAGGAGTCAGAGAAAGAGCAGGGCGCCTCGACCAAACGCGCCGAGGAGATCGCCGCGCGGACCGTCAACAAGGAACGCGCGCGCAGCGGTGAATCGAAAGCGAGCTCTCGCTCCTCGACGCGGGGCCAGTCGGCGAGTAGCCGCGGCGGCAAACGCTCGGGCAAAGCGGGTCCGCGCGGGCGCACGCGCGAACAGCTCTACAACGAGGCGCGGCAGCTCGGCGTCGACGGACGCTCGAAGATGAACAAGGGCCAGCTGGAGCGCGCCGTCGACGCGAAAAAGCGCTAGGGCACCGGCTGCAGGCGCGGGTTCGGCCAGCGGGCCCGGCCGACCTTCGCCCGCGGCCGGGCGTCGACCTCGACGACATCGGCTGTGAAGTCGTGCCCGCCTCGCAGCAGCGACGATCCGACGCCGTAGGCATCGACCGGAACTCCCTCGCGCTCGTAGCGCTCGATCCGCTCCGCGTCAAAGCCTCCCGAGGCGACGATCTTCACCCCGCTGAAGCCTGCCGTGTCGAGTCTTTCGCGGACGACTCGCACGAGCTCGGGCGGGACCCCCGAGAGTGCGTTGCCGTCATGGTCGGCCAGCGCGAGGTCGACGAGATCCTCGGCGGTGTCCAGCCGCACGCCCCACAGTCGAGGACCGAGGGCCCGCGCCACGTCGACGGCCGTGCCGGCAGAGTCGTTGTCGAAGTCGACCAGCACGGTCACGTTCATCTCGTCGTGGTAGCGCTCGGCGAACGCCTCGGCCGCGCGCACCGTGTCGCCGTCGTAGGCCGCGATCAGCGCATGCGGAACCGTGCCGATGCCGCGGCCGCCCCACCACGACGCCTGCGCGTCGGTCGACACGCCGATCGCACCGGCGACATGGGCGGCCCACCCGTCGCCGGTCTGCACGAGCCAGTGCTCATGGCGCGCCGGGAAGTAGAAGATCGGCTTGCCGCGCGCCGCGGCCACGGTCCGCGCGACGTTGCTCATGACGGCTGTTCGGCGTGCGAGGCAGCCCAGGTAGACCGTCTCGAGATGGGCGAACAGGGTGTAGTCGCCGGAGATCGTCAGCACCACCTCGCGTGCGCCGATCGCATCGCCCTCGTGGAGCCCCTGCACGATCAGCTCGTCCCACCCGGCCCGCCACGAGCCGTCCCGCTCCCGCACGCCGGAGCACTCGCGCAGCACGGCGATCGCCTCGTCGATGCCGCCGAGTCGCGCGCCGTCTCGCTTCTGAAAGACCTGCATCAACACCCGCGGACGGCGCTCGCGCTCGAGCAGCAGCGCTCTGGTCGTGTTGAAATACGCGTCGGAGTAGTAGCCGTCCCGGATCCGTTCGACGGGCAGCCGAAAGACGGAAGCCTCGAGACGCTCTCTCAAGCGCCGATGCTCGGCTGCGGCGGCTCGGGCGACGGCGGGATGTCGGGCCCCGGGACCGGCGGCACGGGCGAGGGCCGCGGCACGGGCGGCGCCGGCTCCGGTCGCGGCGGAGACGGGGCGGGGATTGCTGCTCGTGCTCCCATCATCTGCGGCGTACCCGCGGCGCGGCCGGTCAAACGTAGGGCGCCTTGCTCAGGCGGACGGTGTCGCGCCGCGCCACGGCGGGTAGAGCATTGCCGTGAGCGAACCGCTCGTGTCCGAGGATGCACCGCAGATCGAATGGGACAGCGCCGAGGTGAGCGATGCGGAGCTGCATGTGTCGCTCGGGGGAGAGATCCCGAAGCGCTGGGCGAAGCGCTTCGCCGAGGTCTTCGACCGACTGGGGCATGACAGCGAGGATCGCTGGGGGGCGATGAAGGTATCCAAGAGAGAGATCGCCGTGCGCGGCCTCCGTGAGGGTTGCGAGGCGGACCTTCGTCATCAGCTCGAGAGCGCCCTGCTGCAGACCAACGCCGACCTCGGGGCGGGCCGCGACGAGGGCGCGCAGGTCGATGACGCGAGTCCCGAGCAGCAGCGCGACGGCAGGATGACGGCCGTGTTCCGCGGCTTCGCCGAGGATTCCTAAGCCGTGATCGGGATGTGTCCGGGCTGTGCGGCCACGCGACCCAGCCACGCGTCGATCGCCCCATAGCGGGACATCTCGAAGCCCGCCTCGTGGGCGACATGCGTGTATGCGTAGAGGGCGATGTCGGCGATCGTGAAGCGCTCTGAGACGAGGAACGTGCGGCCATCGAGATGACGCTCCATCGCATCGAGCGCGGCGTAGCCGCCCGTGCGCCGCGCCTCGATCTCCGCCGCGGCGGGTGGCACAGCGGAGAACCTGACCCAGAAGCGCACGACGGCGATGTACGGCTCGTGGCTGTACTGCTCGAAGAACAGCCATTGCAGGACGCGCGCCCGCTCGAGGCGCTCGGAGGGCAGCAGCTCGGTCCCTTCGGCGAGGTAGCAGAGAATCGCGTTTGACTCCGCCAGCGGCTCGCCGTCGTCAAGCACGAGCGTGGGCACACGAAGCGCCGGATTCAGCGCGCCGAGCAGCTCCAGCCGCCCGGAGCGGTCCACCACGTCGACCTCGCGGCGCTCGAAGTCGACCCCCTGCATGTTCAGCAGCAGGCGCACCTTGTAGCAGTTGCCCGACACGTCGGAGTCGTAGAGCAGCACGGCGTTTCTCCCCGGAAGAGGTCGACGAGACGCCTGCGACAATAAGTCCCTTGACAAGTGACCAAATGGTCACCTATAGTGGGACGGCGATGGACGAGGTGTTCAAGGCGCTCGCCGACCCGACCCGCCGAGGCCTGCTCGACGAGCTCCACAGGGAGGACGGCCAGACCCTGACTGCTCTCGAGCAGCGCTTTCCGATGACGCGCTTCGGCGTGATGAAGCACCTCAGGGTGCTGGAGGCGGCCGGGCTCGTCACCACGAAACGTCGTGGTCGCGAGAAGCTTCACTTCCTGAACCCCGTCCCGATCAGGCTCGTCCACGACCGCTGGGTGAGCCGCTATGCCGAGCCCTGGGCGGCGACGCTCACGGGGCTGAAGAAGACGATCGAGGAGCAGACAATGGAAAAGGTGTTCGAGATCTACATCAAGACGACCCCGGAGCGCCTCTGGCAGGCGCTCACCGATCCGCAGCTGCGAAGCCGCTACACCTTCGGCGTCGGTGTTCAGTCCGATTGGACGCCGGGCTCGAGCTACGAGGGGGGGCATCCTGGGGGCGACCCGATGATGTCCGGCGAGAACCTCGAGGTAGACCCGCCCCGCCGGCTCGTCCAGAGCTTCGAGGCGAAATGGAGCGAGGACGTCGCGGCGGAGGGCACGTCGCGGGTGACCTGGGAGATCGAGCCCGTCGGCGACTCCTGCCGGCTGCTGGTGACCCACGATCAGCTCCGCGAGGGCGCGAACGACGAGCTCTACGGCGGCTGGCCGATGATCCTCTCGGGCCTGAAGACGCTGCTGGAGACCGGCGAGGACCTGACAACGCCGGGCTCGCTGATGTACGCCCGGGCAGACGCCTAGCGAGCTGCGCTAGGCCGGGCTCACCTCCTGCGCGCGCTTTCCCGCCGGTTGAGGGGCCGGCAGGAAGCCGGGCAGTTCGAGCTCTATTCGCGCGCCGCCGAGCGCGCCCACGGTCGCCCGCACGCGGCCGTGGTGCGCCTCGGCGATGGCCTTGACGATCGCGAGGCCGAGTCCCGTCCCGCCCGAGGCGCGGGCGCGGCTCGCGTCGATCCGGTGAAAGCGCTCGAAGACGCGCTCTCGCTGGTCCTCCGCGATACCCGGGCCGTCGTCCTGCACGACGAATCGCACCCATCCCGGCCCGGCCCGCTCCACGTGCAGGAGCACCCGGCCGCTGCCCGGGGTGGTGTGGGCGACCGCGTTCATCACGAGGTTGCGGAGCGCCTGCGCGAGGCGGTCGGGATCGGCCTGCAGCGTTCCGGCCGGTACCGGGCCCAGTTCGAATGTGCGCTTGTCCTCGAGCAGCGTGAAGCCGTCCCAAAGCTCGGTCACGAACCGCTCCAGCGGCACTCCCTCGATGCGCAGGAACGCCGTCTGCTCGCTGCGGGCGAGCAGCAGCAGGTCGTCGATCAGGCGGGTGATTCGACCCACCTCGGCCTGCACGAGCCGCTCGACGCGCCGGATTTCCTCTGCGGCCGGATGGGCCTGCGCGGCGAGCACCTCGAGCTGGCCCTGGATCACGGTCAACGGCGTACGGAGCTCGTGCGAGGCGTCGGCGACGAACGCCCGCTGCCCCGCGAACGCGTCGGCGAGGCGATCGAGCATGTGGTTGAAGGACTCCGCGAGCACACGCACCTCGCGTGCGCCGCGCTCGGTGTCGTGGATGCGGTGGTGGAGATCACCCGCATCGACCTGCGCTGCCACTGCGGCCATGCGGCGAAGCGGATTCGAGAGGCGTGTGCCGATCAGGAGGGCGGCCAGCAGCGCCCCCGCCAGCGCGATCAGGCCGGCCACGATGAACACCCGGGAGACCACGTCCTGCGCCCGCGAGACGGTCGCCAGCGGCTCCCCCACGCCGATCGCGACAGAGCGCGCCGGCATCGCGCCGCGAGCCCGAAGCCGGACGGTTCGCCGCAGCAGTCGCAGCTTCCCGAGGTCGGGCATCTTCACCTCCGAGTAGCCCTCACCTGCGCCGAGCAGCTGCGCCGCGAGGCGATTCTCGGCTGCCTGCGCCTCCAACGACTCCCCGGCGTCCGGACCGGGCTCACTGAACAGCTCGGGACGGTTCGTGACCGTTCCCCCGCCGGGCAGAAGCACGAACAGCAGCGTCGAGCTCGCGCTGAACGGCTGCGCGTGGATATAGCCGGCCGCCGTTGTGCGCAGGGCCGCCGGCGAGCTCGTTTCGGAGCTCTGCAGCGCGCGCCCCAGCTCGCCGGCGTCGCCCGCGATCTCGACGTCGATCTGGTGGCGCAGCTGGCTGCCGGTGCCTCGATAGACGGCGACGAAGGTGACCGTCGCGAAGGCGATCAGCAGGGCGGCGACCGATGCCGCCAGCCGCCAGCGAAGCTCGAGCGGCCTTAGGCGGCTAGCGCCCCGCACGACCGAACCGATAGCCCACCGAGCGCACCGTGTGGATCGGCGCGGGGCTGTCGGGCCGGCGCAGCTTGCGGCGGAGGTAGCCGATGTACACGTCGACGATGTTCGTCGCCGGATCGTGCTCGTAGCCCCATACGGCGCTGAGGATCTCCTCGCGGTTGACGACCCGGCCGTGGTTCCGGAGCAGGTGCGCGAGCAGTTCGAACTCGGTGCTCGACAACGCGACCGGCTGGCCCGCCCGCGTCACCTTCCGGGTCAGTAGGTCGAGCTCGACGTCCTCGGCGCGAAGCCGCGTCGTCGCGCCGAGGGCCACGCTGCGCAGCTGCGCCCGGATCCGCGCCGTGAGCTCGGCCAGCGAGAAGGGCTTGACGAGATAGTCGACCGCGCCTGCGTCGAGGCCGGCCACGCGGTCCTCCACCTCGCCCTTGGCCGTCAGGACGATCACCGGAACCTCCGGCTTGGCCGACCGCAGGGTCGCGAGCACCTCCATGCCCCCTCGGCTCGGCAACATCAGGTCGAGCACCACGACGTCGACGTTCTCCGCCAGCGCGCGCTGCTCGCCGCGGATCCCATCGCTCTCGCTGTGCACTCTGAAGCCCTCGGTCTCCAGGCCTCGGCGCACGAAGTCGACGATCCCCGGTTCATCCTCGATCAGCAGTACCTCGGCACGTGCCGTGCCCTCCTCCGGACCCTGCCCCTGGGAGCTCTGCTCGGTCGTCGGAGTCATCGCGCTCAGGATACGGACACCGTGAGCCGTGAACCGTCGGTGGCCCGGGGCAGCGTGGAGTCCAAGAGCCTTCTCATCGGATGGTTACGGGTGTCTTAGCGGCTCCGCCGAAACTTGACACGGTGGCCGAGAACCCACAGCTGCAGCGCCCGACGCTCGGATTCGGTGGTCGCACCGATGGGAGCCTCGCTACGGCTCCTCGCGGCCCCTCGCTCGCGGGGCGCTCGCAGCGAAGCCTGCTCGCCGGCGGCACGGACGGCAACGAGCTGCTGACCGTGCAGACCGGGGCTGTGCTGCTCGTGCTGCTGGCCGTACTCGGCGTGACAATCATCCGCATCGGCCAGCTCACCTGGCTGCACATGTTCCTCGGTCTGCTGCTGATCGGCCCCGTCGCCTTGAAGATCGGCAGCACCGGCTACCGCTTCGTGCGCTACTACTCCGGCGATCCCTCCTACCGGCGCAAGGGGCCGCCTCCGCTTGCTCTGCGAGCTCTGGGGCCGCTCGTGGTGCTCAGCACGATCGGCGTGATCGGGACGGGCGTCGTGCTGCTCGCACTGGGCCCTTCTTCGCGTTCGACCTGGTTGCTGATCCACAAGGTCGTCTTCTTCATCTGGCTGGCCGCAACCTCGCTGCACGTCCTCGGCCATCTCCCCGAGCTGCTTAGCGCGCTGCCCGGAGCTCGCCGCGAGCGCGACGAGATCTTGGCGGCGGCGAGCACATCCTCCGCCGCCTCGCTCCCTTCCGACTCGTCGCCGCACTCGCGCTTGCTCCCCTCGCGCTCGGGGTTCGCCTCGCGCGTCTCGCTGACCTCGCGGAACCTCGCCGTACGAGTCGCCGGGGGGCCGGCCCGCGGTGTGGCACTGGCGGGCGCTCTGCTCGCCGGACTGGCCCTCGCTCTGGTGCTCGTACCCGACTTCGCGCCCTGGCTCCATTACCACCGGCATCACGGCTGAGATCGCTCCATGAAGATCGTCCATCGCAACGACACGCTCCACACCCCCGGCACCCGCGACGCTGCGCTGCGGCGCCTCGCGCGCGCCAACCGCTGGCTGATCGGCGGTAGCGTTGCCCTCACCGGCGTCCTCACGGACGTTGCCGCCAACGCCTTCTCGGGCCACACCGTTCACACCAGCTCGACCGGCAAGCGCACCAAGGCTCACCGCGCCCACAAGCCGCTCGCCCCCCCCGCCCAGACGCCCAAGCCCGCCGCTCCCGTGCCGGAACCGGCGCCGCAGTCATCCGGCCCCGCGGAATCCCAGCCGGCTGAAACGCCTACGAACAGCGAACCGGCGCAGGCGCCAAGCTCGGAAGCGCAGGCGCCCGCCGAAGCAACCCCCAAGCCCGAAGTCCACGAAGCTCCCCCGCGCAGCGAAGAACCGTCTGAACCGGTCGTCTCGGGCGGCTCCTGAGAGGCCTCCGCCCCGCCCTCGACTTCTCGGAACCCGGTCGACGGTCCCTCGGAACCGGGTCGACGGTCCGCGCCGGCCATGGCCTCCCGCGCAGGGGGAGCTCAGCGGCTGTAAATCGCGAAGAAGTCCCTGTCGTCGGGTGTGAGATAGCGGGTCGCAGGGCGTTCGGTCCCGGACAGCAGCTTCGCCGGTCGCAGCGCGCCGGGCGCCGCGTAGGTGTTGAAGCTGATCCAGTAGGAGTTGATGTCGAGCTCCATCGCCCGCACGGCGCCGGCGTGGCGGAGGATCCGGGCGAGGCTGCCGACGGTCTGGTAGTTCGCGGCCGCGTAGAGCAGGTTGCCGTGAGCGTCGACGCCGATGCCCGAGCGCCATACCTGGACCGCGTTGCCGACGGTCGCGCCCCATTCCGAGCTGTTCGACAGTCGCGGGCTCGACTGCGAGTTGCTGACGATCAGCGGCAGGTTCTGACGGGCGAACAGCACGTTCGAGGAGACTTGCGGCCCGCCGTGCCAGGCGGCCACGTCGTAGTGCCCGTCGGCGTAGCGCACGAACGTCGCCAGCCCTTCTCGCATCGGCGCGTAGGTGTGCCCGTAGAGTGCCCAGCCGCCCCGCGAGTCGCTCAGCTTGAAGCCGCTGTTGAACGTCGCCAGCAGCCGCGATCGCTTCGCCGGCGGGACATCCATCGCGCCTCGCGAGGGCAGCTGCACGGACGGCTCCAGTCGCCCCGGCACGAGCGAGACGAGCGTGTTCGAGGTGTTGATCCAGGCGACGCCGGCCACCAGCCGTGGATATTCGGCGGGGTCGCTGCGGAACGTCGTGACGAGCAGCGGCGGATCGTTTCGGCTCTCATGTTCGAGCGTTCCGTTCCAGATCCCCTCGCCGGGCAGGGCCGGCTGGCTCAGCGCTGTGATCCGCGCGGGACGGTCGACGACGGCCTGGGCGGCGCCGCGCGCGGCGCGTCCGGCCTGGCTCGAGGCGACGCCCACGCGGGGCAGGGCTCGCAACGCGGGGCCACCCTTGGCCGGCGCCGTCAGCGAGTAGTAGATCGACTCGACCTTCGCCACCAGCCCCGCCGCGCCGTGGTCGCGGAGCCACTCGACCGAGCGGATGCCCGTGCTCGAGTTGGATGCCTGCAGCAGCGCTGCGGTGTAGGAGATGGCGGCGGGGAGCAGCACGAGCAGCGCCGCAGCGATCAGCACACGCCGTACGCGGCGCGTCGTGGCGGAAGCTCCGTTGCCGAACGGCCGCCGTGGCCTGAGGCGGCGCGCGTGACCCGGAGCCGCGAGCGAGTCCATCGCCGCATCGTGCCAGACGCCCGCGCCGGACCGCCCCGCGAAAGCGCCTGCGTAAGAGCATTTTCACGGGATCCCTATGCTGACCTGAGCTATGCGTGGTGCGATGTCCTCGGACGTGGCCCAGCCTCTCGACCAAGCCCTGCCCGCAGCCGCCGAGGCTGGAGAGCCGATTTCCCCTGAGCGGGGCCGGAGCGCCGGCGGGGCACGCTCCACGCTGGTCGCGCTCGTCAGGGCCTGCAGGCCGAGGCAGTGGGTGAAGAACCTGCTCGTGCTCGCTGCGCCAGGCGCCGCCGGCATCCTGACGCGCCCGGAGGTGCCCGGCAAGCTGGCCGTCACGTTCGTCGCCTTCTGTGCGCTGTCGAGCTCGACCTATCTCCTCAACGACGTGCACGACCGCCACGAGGACCGTGCCCACCCCCGCCGCCGCAACCGTCCGATCGCCTCGGGCGCGATCTCGCCGGCGCTGGCCGTCGCCGCCGCCGTGGCGCTCGCCGCGGCCGGGCTCGGCCTGGCGCTGGTGGTTCGGCCGTGGCTGGCCGCGGTCGGCCTGGGCTATCTGCTGCTGACCGGCAGCTACACGCTGTGGTGGCGCAACATCGCCGTCGCCGACATCGCCGCGATCTGCGGCGGCTTCGTCCTGCGGGCCCTCGCCGGCGGCGTCGCGACCGACATCACGGTGTCCCGCTGGTTCCTGCTGGTGACGTCCTTCGGCGCGCTGTTCCTGGTCGCGGGCAAGCGCTACGCCGAGCTCCGCGCCTCCGGCCCGGCGACGGTGCGGGCCTCGCTGCGCGAGTACTCCGAGCGCTACCTGCGCTTCGTGATCGGCCTCGCCGCGACCGTCTCGACGACGGCTTACTGCCTGTGGGCCTTCCAGCGCTCCCATCAGGCGCGGATCTCGTGGTATGAGCTGACCGTGATCCCATTCGTGCTGTGGCTGCTTCGCTACGCGCTGCTGATCGAGAAGGGTGCCGGTGAAGCCCCCGAGGAGCTCGTCTTCGCAGACCGCTTCCTGCTGACGATGAGCGCCGCCTGGGTGGCCCTGTTCATATCGGGGGCCTATGTCGCTGGTTGACACAGCCCAGCGTCCTTCCCGTGCGCCCGTGCGGCGGGCCGTCGTGAGCGGCTGGGGACGCACCAACCCGGCGCCCGTGACGCTGCTGCGGCCGGCCGGCTCCGGGCAGATCTCCGAGCTGCTGGCCGGCGAGGCGCCGGTGCGCGGCCTGATCGCCAGAGGTGCCGGGCGCAGCTACGGCGATGCGGCGCAGAACAGCGACGGCACGGTGCTCGACATGACGGGGTTCAGTGGCGTCGGAGCGATCGACTCGCGAACCGGTGAGGTCCGCGTCGGTGCCGGCACGACCTTCGCCGAGCTGCTCGAAACGCTCGCCGCGCACGGACTCACACTTCCCGTCGTGCCGGGTACGGCACACCTCACCGTCGGCGGCGCGATCGCCGCGGACGTGCACGGCAAGAACCATCCCGACGCGGGCAGCATCGCCCGGCACGTCCCCTCGTTCGCGCTCTGCACCCCCGCTGCAGGCGAGAACGAGGTCGCGGAGAATGACGATCCCGAGTTGTTCGCGGCGACCCTCGGCGGCATGGGGCTCACGGGCGTGATCACCGCGGCGACGCTCCGCACGATCGTGCTGCGCAGTCCCTGCGCGCTGGCGGACATCGACAAGCTCGACAGGCTCGAGGACGCACTCGAGCTGCTCGACTCCGCGACGCATACTCACGGCATCGCCTGGCTCGACCTGATGTCGCCGGGGCGGGACTTCGGCCGCGCGGTCGTGACCCGCTCGCGTGAAGGCGATGAGGCCGCCGGCCCGGGTCAGCTCGGCCTCGCCGCCGCCCGCACCGGTTTCGCCGGAAGGCTTCCCGCGGGGCTGCTTCGGCCCGCCAGCGTGCGTGCCTTCAACGCACTGCACTGGCTCCGCGCGCCGCGGATCGCCCGCGAACGGCCGCTGTCCGCCGGGGCGGCGCTGTTCCCGCTCGACGGCGTCGGAGGGTGGAACCGCCTCTACGGTCGCCGGGGCCTGATCCAGTACCAGTTCGCCGTACCCGACGGAGAGGAGTCGACGCTCCGCTCCCTGCTCGAGATGCTCCGCGCCCGGCATGTGCCGATGTACCTCGCGTCCCTCAAGCGCCTCGGTCCCGCCGGCCCGGGGCTGCTCTCCTTTCCGATCGAGGGCTGGACGCTGGCTATCGACATTCCCGGGCGAGCTCCGGGCCTGGCCGCGGCGCTCGACCGGGCCGACCTGCTCGTAGCGTCGGCCGGCGGACGGGTATACCTGGCGAAGGATGCCCGCATGAGCCCGGAGCGCCTCGCGGCGATGTACCCGGAGCTGCCCCGCTTCCTCGAGGTCCGCGCCCGCGTCGACCCTCACGAGCGGCTCCGCTCGGACCTGTCACGACGGCTGGGCCTGACGCGATGAGGCGCCGCTCCGCTGCAGCTGCGCTGCGTGAGACGCCGCGGCGCGTCCTTGTCATCGGTGGCAGCTCCGAGATCGCGACGGCGATTGCATTCGAGCTCGTGGGCGAGGGAGCACGGGAGATCGTCCTCGCCGGGCGAGACGCAGCGGCGCTCGGCCGGGCCGGCGCGACGCTGCTCGCAGCCGGCGCCGAGCGCGTCGAGACGGTGATGGTCGACGCAGCTCGCACCTTCGGCCACGCTGCTGCGCTGCGCAGTGCAGCCGAGATACTCGGCGGGATCGACGTCGCGATCCTCGCGATCGGGGTGCTCGGCGAACGCGGCGGACTGCCCGATGACATACCCGCCGCGATCGAGGTGCTGCGCGTGAACACCGTCGGCGCCGGGTCGCTGCTGATGGAGACGGCGCGGCTGCTGCGAGAGCAGGGCAGCGGCACGATCGTCGTGCTGTCCTCGGTCGCGGCCGAGCGCCCCCGGGCGGCCAACGCCGTCTACTGCGCCTCGAAGGCAGGCCTCGACGCGCTCGCCCAGGCCCTCGACGACGAGCTGTCCGCCGAGGGCGTCCACGTGATGGTCGTCCGTCCCGGCTTCGTGCGCACGCGCATGACCGCCGGCCTGCCCGAGGCGCCGCTCGCGACAACCGCTCAGGCGGTCGCGAAGGAGACGATCCGTGGGCTGCGGCGCCGGGCTCACACCGTCTGGGCGCCCGCTCGATTGCGGTGGGTGATGTTCGCGATGCGGATGCTCCCTCGAACCCTCTTCCGGAGGATCCCGGCGTGAGCAGCAACCGGCTTCCGATCGGCGCCGAGGAGATCACGGCCTCCGAGCAGCAGCACCTCGACGCAACCTTCGCCTCGCGGCAGAGGCGGCGTGAGGCCGCCGCGCGGGTCCGCCGGCGGCGTCTGGCGGTGATCGATCTCGCGATCGGCGCGTCGCTGGCGCTGTTCGGCCTGATCGTGGCCCCTGGTCTGGCGATCCTCGCGCTGGCCGGGTTGATAGCGCTCTTCGCCTGCGGGGTGTGGGCCGGCGCCGAGTGGCTGCTGGCGCGGCGAGAGCGCCCGCTGCGTTTGAGGGGTCGCCGTTCAGTCGCCGCCGGCGAGAACGTTCGTGGCGAGCTCGACCCGGGCGCCGGGCGTCGGTGAGGCCCAGGCCGTTCCCGACAGCCCGCTGGCAGGCTCTCGGCAGCACCGCGATCGTGCGTGTCGTCGAGCCCTGGCAGCTCGAGCCGGCGATCGCCGCCGTAAAGGGCACGCTCGACGCCTTCGATCGGGCCTGCAGCAGGTTCCGGGTCGACTCGGAGCTGACGAAGCTGAACGCCAGAGCGGGGCGCCCGCTCGAGGTCTCACGGTTGCTCCAGGACGCAATCGAGGTCGCCCTGCGCGGCGCTGCGCTGAGCGACGGCGCCCTCGATCCCTGCCTTGGGGGCTCACTCGAGCAGGCCGGCTACGACCGCAGCTGGGAGCTGATGTGCAGCGAGCGTGAGCTCGAGGCCGTGCGGGTCCCGGACGCCGACTCGTCCACCCGCCCGCGCCCGAGCCTGCTCGCGCGGCGCCGAGGTGCCTGGCGTGACGTCGACGTGGACCGCACGAATGGCACTGTGCGGATCCCGGCCGGGACGAAGCTCGACCTGGGCGCGACCGCCAAAGCGCTGGCGGCGGACCGTGCCTGCGCGGCGGCCGATCGCGGGCTCGGCCACGGCGTGCTGGTCGCACTCGGCGGCGACGTCGCGACCGGCGGCAGCCCGCCGCCCGGCGGATGGCTGCTCCATGTCACCGACGACCACCGCGACGGAGCCGAGTCGCCCGGCCAGCGCCTCACGATCGAAACGGGCGGTCTGGCCACGTCCAGCACCACCACGAGGCGCTGGCGCCACGAAGGCGAGCTGATGCACCACATCATCGATCCCGTCAGCGGCCGTCCGGCGGTGACCCGCTGGCGCACCGTGAGCGTCGCGGCGGCCAACTGCACCGACGCGAACATCGCCAGCACCACCGCTCTGCTCCGCGACGGCGAGGCGATCGCGTGGCTCGCGCAGCGTGCTCTGCCGGCGCGGCTCGTAGATCTCGACGGCGGCGTGCACACGGTCGCCGGCTGGCCCGCCTTCGATGCCGGCCGCCCGGTGGGGGCGAGGAGCTGATGATGCTCGCCGCAGCATCTGCTCCGAGCGCCTACTGGTACCTCACGCGCTCGACGGGCGCCGTCGCGATGGTGCTCTTGACCGTGACCGTCGCGCTCGGCGTGATCGACGTCCGCCGCTACGCCACGACGCGCTGGCCGCGCTTCTTGATCGATCGCCTGCACCGCAACCTCGCGCTGCTGACGATCGTGTTCCTGGCGCTCCACATCCTCACCTCGGTGCTCGACAGCTTCGCCCCGATCGGGCTGCTCGACGCGGTGATTCCGTTCGTCGGTTCCTACCGGCCGTTCTGGCTGGGGCTCGGCGCGGTCTCCTTCGATCTGCTGCTCGCTGTGACGATCACGAGCCTCGCGCGCAGGCGCGTCGGGCATCGTGCCTGGCGCGCCGTGCACTGGCTCTCCTATGCCTCCTGGCCGGTGGCCCTGCTGCACGGCTTCGGCACGGGCAGCGACGTCAAGGACGCGTGGTTGATGGCCCTCAGCATCGGCTGCCTGGTGGTGGTCGTGATCAGCGTGATCGCGCGGGTCGCCTCCGCGCGGCCCGAGGCCCTGCGGGTGCGCGGCGTCGCGCTGGCGAGCACCGCGGGCTTCGCGCTGTTCCTCGTCGTGTGGCTTCCCGCAGGGCCACTCGGCTCGGAATGGGCGCGCCGCTCGGGAACGCCGAGCTCGCTGCTGGGCAAGGCGAAGGCCCGGAAGTCGGGCCGAAAGGATTCGCGGTGACGGAAGCGACCGGTGCCCCGGGCTTGCCGCGGTTGCTGGCAGGCGTCGAGCACGAGCGGCCCGTGGCGCTCGCGACGCACCTATCGATCCACGGGCCGCTGCCCGTACTGGGGCGCCCGCAGCGCGGACGCCCCGGCGAGCTCGTCGACGAGATCGAACGCGCCGGACTGCACGGACGCGGCGGCGCGGGCTTTCCCACCGCGCTGAAGCTCCACGCCGTCGCCGCGGCACGGGGACGCGGGCGGACCGTCGTCGTCAACGCGACCGAGGGAGAGCCCGCGAGCGCGAAGGACGAGACGCTGCTGTGCACCGCTCCCCACCTCGTGCTGGACGGGGCCGTCGCCGCAGCGCGGGCGGTGTCGGCCGGCACGGTGATCCTGTGCATCGGGGAGGACGATTCGCCGGCGCTGCAAGCGGCGCGCCAGGCGATCGCAGAACGGCGCGGGCTGCCTGCGGAGGTGTCGCTCAGCCTCAGAGCCGTGCCGGACGGCTACGTCGCGGGTCAGGAGTCGGCTCTGGTCGGCTACCTCAACGGAGCCGCCGCGAAGCCGACGTTCACGCCGCCGATGATCTTCGAGCGTGGAGTCGCGGGCAGGCCGACGCTGCTGAGCAACGCCGAGACCTTCGCTCACGTCGCGCTGATCGCCCGGCACGGGGCCGCCTGGTTTCGCTCCCTTGGCACACCTGCACACCCCGGCTCGATGCTCGTCACGCTCGGCGGGCCCGTCGCTTATCCCGGCGTCTACGAGATCGAGCACGGCGCGACGCTGCGCTCGCTGATCGACGCCGCCGGCGGGCGGCTCGAGCCGATCCGTGCGGTGCTCGTGGGCGGCTACGCGGGCACCTGGATAGACCGCACCGAGGTCGATGCGATGACGCTCGACGACGGCTGGCTGGTGCCGCGCCAGGCCTCGACGGGCGCAGGTGTCGTGATGCTGCTGGGAGAGAGCGCCTGTGGTGTGTTCGAGACCGTTCGGGTCGCGAGGTGGCTCGCGGGGGAGAGCGCCGGGCAGTGCGGGCCATGCGTCCACGGTCTGCCTGCGGTCGCCGAGCGACTGGAAGGGCTTGCGTGGGGCGGCGAGCAGAACGGAGCCCGGGAGGCCATGCGGCTTGCCTCGGTGATCCGCGGGCGCGGCGCCTGCCGGCACCCCGATGGGACCCTGCGCTTCATCGCGAGCGCATTGCAGGTGTTCGCCGAGGAGTTCTCCGATCACGCCCGCCACGGTCGCTGTGATGCCTGCGGAGTCGATCCGGCCCTTCCCCTGCCCGACCCGGCCGCGCGACTGGAGCGGATGGCCGGTTGAGCAAGCACATCCGCGTGAACCCGATCGCCTGCGAGGCGCACGGCATGTGCGCGGAGCTCTTGCCCGAGCTGATCGCGCTCGACGAGTGGGGCTACCCGATCGTCGACGGCAAGCCGGTGCCGGCGGAGCTCGTCGCCGCCGCGGAGCTCGCGGCCGAGGCCTGCCCGACGTTCGCGCTCCTGATCGACAGTCGCCGGACGCCGAGTCAGCGTCGCGAGGATCGCCGCATGCCCGCGGGCAGCGTTCGCCGCCGCGCGCCGAGGCTCCCGGACGAGCCGCGCCGCTGAGCACTGCCATCCTCTCCTGGCGATGCTGTTCCGCCAGATCACCCACGACGACCTCGGCTGCGCCTCCTACCTGATCGGCGACGAGCACGCGGGCGTGGCGGCGGTCGTGGACCCGCGCTTCGAGATCGACGAGTACCTCGAGCTGGCTCGCTACCGCGGCGTGACGATCACGCACGTTCTCGAGACGCACAACCACGCCGACCACGTCTCCGGCCACGGCCGCCTCGTCGCCGCGACGGGAGCGCAGATACACGTCCACCGGCTCGCCGCGCCCGACTACGCTTGCGAGCCCTTCGAGAACGGCTGGGAGCTGCGGCTCGGCTCGCTGCTCGTGCGTGCCGTTCACACGCCCGGGCACCGCCCCGAGCACACGGCATTCCTGCTGATCGATACCGAACGCGGGCCGGAGCCGTGGGCGCTGCTGAGCGGCGACAGCCTGTTCGTCGGCGACGTCGCGCGGACCGATCTCGCCGTCGAGCGCTCCGAAGGCGCACGGCAGATCTTCCGCTCGATCCGCGATCTTCTGGCGCTGCCCGACGAATGCGAGGTCTGGCCCGCGCACCTCGGTGGCTCGATGTGCGGCGGCGCCGGGATGAGCATGAAGGTCTCATCGACGATCGGGTACGAGCGCCGCCACAACCCGACGCTCGCGATCGACGACGAGGAGCGCTTCGTCGAGCAGGCGATCGCCAAGCTCGGCCCCCAGCCGCCGACCTTCGCGAACATCGTCGCCCTCAACCGCGGGGCGCTGGTCACGACAGGCGTCGAGGCGCAGGCGCTGTACGCGCGCCAGGTCGAGCTCAAGCGCGACGAGGGGGCGCTGCTCGTCGACGTCAGAACCGAACTGCAGTTCGACGACGCCCACATCGCGGGCACGATCTGCATCCCGTCACTGCGGCCCGGCTTCGGGTCCAAGCTCGCGTGGCTCGCGGACCCGGAGCGGGAGGTCGTGTTCATCGGCCGCGACGACGCCGACGGGCGCCGCGCCTGCCGTCTCGCCCTGGCGGTGGGCGTGCGCAACGTCGCAGGACTGCTCGCGGGCGGAATGACGAACTGGCGCTCGGAAGGCCACCGTGCTCAGCACACCGAGCGCGTCTCGGCCGACGAGCTCGCGAGGCGCCTGCCCCGGGACGGCGACCTGCAGCTGCTCGACGTCCGCGAGCACCACGAGTGGGATCGCGGCCACGTGCCGGGCTCGACGTGGGTGCCATGGCACGACCTCGACGGGGTGCCCTCCGCACTCGATGCCGAGCGGCCGATCGCAGTGATGTGCGGGGGCGGCGCGCGCGCGGCGACCGCGGCGAGCCTGTTGCGGCTCCACGGGGCTCGTCACGTGATCCACGTCACCGACGGCGGTGTCGAGCGCCTTGCCGAGCTCGGGGTCGTTATGGAGAGCCCGAGCTGAGCAGCGGCTGATAAGCGTCTGGGCGGCGCGTCGTGAGGAACGGGAACAGCTCGAGCCAGTCGCGACGCTGGTCGAGGTCGAGGTCGGCGATCAGCACCGCGGGCTGATCGCGTGGGGCCTGCGCGAGGATCCGCCCGTACGGGTCGCAGATGAAGGAGGAGCCGTAGAACCGCAGCGGGGGCTCGTCGCCGATGCGGTTGACGACGACCATGAAGGTGCCGTTGGCGATCGCGTTGCCGACGATCACCCGCTCCCACAGCGGCTCGGTGTCGAAATCCGGGTGATCCGGCTCGGACCCGATCGCGGTCGGGTACACGAGCACGTCGGCCCCGCGAAGGCTGTAGGCGCGTGCAAGCTCGGGGAACCACTGGTCCCAGCACGTTGGCAGGCCGACCTGCGCCCCGCCGAGCGAGATCGGGGTGAAGGCGTCCGCTCCGGCCGGGCCGGGCCGGAAGTAGCGGTCCTCGTGATAGCCGGCCGTGACCGGTATGTGCAGCTTGCGCGTGCGGCCCACGAGCTCGCCGCTCGGCGCCACGACGATCGCGGTGTTGTAGCCGAGGCCGTCTTCGTCGTCTGCGCGCTCGTACAGCGAGGCGTGCACATGCGCGCCGGTCTCGGCGGCCATCCGGGCCGCGAAGCGATAGGTGGGCCCGCCGGGCAGCTGCTCCGGCTCCGCGGCCCCCGGTCCCGGTCCGGCCGGGTCGACCGCGAAGTACGGTGAGAGCGTCAGCTCCTGCAGGCACACGAGCGCCGCCCCATGGGAAGCCGCGAGCCGGATCCCGGCTGCAAGCGCCTCCTCGTGCTCCTCCGGGTCGGGGTGCCAGCGATGCTGGACCGCCGCCACTCGCAGCGCCGCGCGCTCAGGAGGGCGGGTTCTCGCCGGGGATTCGAGCACTCCCTCGGCGGCGATCAGGCGGATCGTCTCGGTCATGGGGTGACTGTAGGACCTTCTGTGATCATCTGGCCATGACGGACCCCCTCGACTCGACGCCCGCCGCGGACGGTTTCCGCATGCCCGCGGAGTGGGAGGCCCATGCGGGGTGTTGGATGGCCTGGCCGCACCGGCACGACAACTGGCGTGAGCTCGCCGAGCCTGCTCAGCGAGCGTTCGCCGAGGTGGCGGCGGCGATCGCCGCGGCCGAGCCCGTGACGGTGGCCGCAGCGGCGGCGCATCTCGAGCGCGCACGCGAACTGCTGCCCGCATCGGTGCGCTTGGTCGAGCTCCCGAGCGACGACGCCTGGATGCGCGACATCGGCCCCACGTTCGTCGTCGACGGCGCCGGCGGACTGCGCGGCGTCGACTGGCGCTTCAACGCCTGGGGAGGCCTCTACCGCCACTGGGAGCTCGACGAAGCCGCTGCCGCCGGCGTGCTCGAGGTCGAAGGGGCAGGTCGCTACCGCGCGCCGCTCGTGCTCGAGGGCGGCTCGATTCACGTCGACGGCCAGGGCACGGTCCTGACGACCGAAGAGTGCCTGCTGAACCCCAACCGCAACCCTGAGCTGTCTCGCGAGCAGATCGAGCGGCTGCTCTGCGAGTACCTGGGGGCGAGCAAGGTGATCTGGCTCGGCCTTGGTCTTCCCGGCGACGAGACCGACGGGCACGTCGACAACCTCGCCTGCTTCGTCGCGCCGGGCGCCGTGCTGCTGACCGACACCGATGACCGCGAAGGGGAGCTACATGAGGTCTGCGCCGACGCGCGCCGCCGCCTCGAGCTCGCGACCGACGCGGCCGGCCGGTCGCTGGAGGTGATCACGATCGACGCCCCGGGGCCGCTGTCGATCGAGGCATCAGAGGCGGCCGGCGTGCAACGCATGGAGGGCACCATCCCGCGCTGCTCCGGCGACCCGATGGCGGCCTCCTATGTGAACTTCTATCCAGCCAACGGGCGGGTCGTGTACCCGCTGCTCGACCCGTCCCGCGACGAGCACGCCGCCGAGATCCTGGGGAGGTGCTTTCCGGGGCGCGAGGTCATCGGAGTGGCGGGCCGCGAGATCCTGCTCGGCGGGGGCAACATCCACTGCATCACCCAGCAGGTGCCGCGAGCCATCTAGGCGGCCGGTGGTGCGCCGCCTTGGGCATCCGAGTCGTAGCATCGTCTGGGCGATGGGAGCAGTCGACCAGCTGGGCCCAGCTGAGGTGGGTGCCTTCGGTTCGAGGGTGGCGGCGAACATCGCGCGGGGCGTGAGAGTGCCCGAGCGCGTCACGCGGGAGCTGCTCGTCGCGTTGCTGGCGGGAGGTCACGTGTTGATCGAGGACTACCCGGGTGTCGGCAAGACGGCGCTCGCGCGGGCCTTGGCCGCGTCGCTCGAGGCAGACGTCGCCCGCGTGCAGTGCACATCGGACATGCTCCCGGCCGATCTCGTCGGGGCCAACGTCTTCAACCAGCGCGATGGGCGCTTCGAGTTCCGCCCGGGGCCCGTGTTCGCCAACGTCGTGCTGGTCGACGAGATCAACCGGGCCTCGGCCAAGACGCAGTCGGGGCTGCTCGAGTGCATGCAGGAGCGCCGCGTGACGGTCGATGGCACGACCCACGAGCTGGCACGACCGTTCCTCGTGCTCGCCACGCAGAACCCGGTCGAGTTCGAGGGCACCTACGCGCTGCCGCAGGCACAGCTCGACCGCTTCATGGTGCGGCTCTCGCTCGGCTATCCCTCCGCTGCCGAGGAGGCGGCGATGCTCGCCGATCACGTCGCGGGCGACCGCGTGCTGGAGCTCTCGCCGGTCAGCACCACCGCCGAGGTGGTTGCTGTCCAGGATGCGATCGCGCGCGTCCATGCCAGCGAGGCGCTGCGCCGGTACGTCGTGGCGCTTCTGGACCACACGCGCCGCGACGCGCGCACCGAGCTCGGGGGCAGCCCTCGCGCCGGCCTGATGCTGCTGCGGGCAGCCGCCGTCGAGGCCTCGCTCGATGGACGCGATCACGTCCTGCCCGACGACGTACAGACGCTCGCGCCCTCGGTGCTCGCTCATCGCCTGCTGCTCGCCCCGGGCGTGCCCGACACGGCACGCGTCGAGATCGTGCAGTCGGCGCTGGCCTCGGTCTCGGCGCTGTGAGCCGGGCGTCGCGCATCGCGGCGCTGGGCGTTGGGCTGACCGTGCTGGCGGGCGCCTTCGCCGTGTCCCCGCTGTATGTGCCGGGCATCGCGCTGATCCTGCTCGCCGTGGGAGCGGAGGCGAGCGTGCGCATCGCTTCGCATCGCAGCGCCGTTGCGTTCGAGCTCGCGGCGGCGGACGTCGAAGAGGGCCACCCGGTCCTCCTGACGGTGCGCGCCGGCGGGTGGCCGTTCGCGATCAGCCACGGCGAGCTGCAGCCGCTCGCTGGCAGCGAGTGGCGGGCCGTGTCGTTCCGGGGCGTGAGCCAGGAGCTGTCGTTGCGTCCGGCCCGTCGCGGCGAACACGCGATCGGCCCCGCGACGGTGCGCTTCGGCGACCCGTTCGGAATCGGCCGCCGCGAGCTGCACTCGGCGCCCTGCCGGCTGCTCGTGCTGCCGCGCGTCGAGCCGATCCGCCGCGAGCAGCTCGATCGGGCGCTCGGGCTCGGCCGCACCCGCGCGCTGCTCGACGACGGCCCGGACGTCGAGGGGCTGCGGCCCTACCGGCCCGGCGCCTCGGCTTCTCGCATCCACTGGCTCACCGTGGCCCGCGTCGGGCAGCTGGTCGAACGCCGCGCCGAGCGGGATGCCACCGACATGCCGTTCATGATCGTGCTCGACGCCGCGTCGCCGGCGAGCGTGCAGGCGCTCGACATGGCGGTGCGGGCGGCCTGTTCGCTGTGCGTGGGCATCGCCGGGCTCGGTGGCTGCTCGCTGCTGCTGCCCGGAGCGCTCCAGGCGCACGCGATCAGGCCCGACCTGGCCTCGTGGCCGTACCTCCATGCGCGCCTCGCGACGGTCGCCGCGGGGGTGCGGCCCAACTGGGCGGTCGTGGAACGGGCGCGCGCCGTGATCTGGGTCGGCGCGCGCCGGCCGGAGCTCGGCGAGGCCGGCCGCGCGGTCGTGTGCTGCACGGTCTCGCCGCTGCCCCGGGGCGACCGGGCGGCTCTTTTCGAGGTCGCGGGCTGCACCGTCCAGTCCTCCGGACGGGCGGCGAGGGCAGCGTGAACTCGTTCGCGGCAGGCGCGCAGCCGGTACGGACGGCGGTGCCCGCCCGGCGCGTGACCGACAGCCTGGCGCTCCGCGCCCTTGCCTTCTTCGCGCTCGCCGCGTTCGCCTCGTTCGCCTACGGCGAACTGCTGCTCCACCCGCCTGCCGCACGCCTGCTCGCGCTCGCCGCGATCGCCACCGCCGGCTGCGCGACCCTCGCCGCGGGACGCGCCGACGGGCGGCCTGCGCTGCCCGCCGCTGCCAGGCCCGTCGCGGTGGTGGCGACGCTGCTGCTCAGCCTGCTCGCCCTCGGCGTGCCGGCGCACCTGCTCGCGCCCTCGGGCTGGGGGCGGCTCGTGCGGCACGTCGGCGACGGCGTCGACGGGCTCGGGGCCTGGCTGTGGCCCTACCGCGGGGGCGCGAGATGGTCCCGGCTCGCGGTCCTGCTCGTCGTGCCGTTCGTGCTGATCGCGGCGGGTGCGCTGTGCTTCTGGCCGGGAACCACCGGTGGGAGGGTGCGGCGTACCGCGGCGGCGGCGATGCTCGTGGGGCTGTTCCTGACGGGCGCCGCCAACACGCCCCAGTCCGAGCCGGGCCTGCGGGGGCTGGTGCTCCTGTTCCTGATCGCGTTCTGGCTGTGGGCGCCGAGGGGCGGGCAGGGGGGAGCGCTGCGCGCCGCGCGGTGGCTGATCGTGCCGGCCCTGGTCGCTCTCGCGCTGCGGCCCGCGCTCAGCTCCTCGAGTGCCTGGATCGGCTTCCGCGAAACCGCCGCGGCGACCTCGGCGGAGGCGAGCTTCCAGTGGGACCAGCGCTACGGACCGATCACCTGGGCGCGCACGGACGCGCCGATGCTGACCGTCGCCGCGGCCCATCCGGGGCTGCTGCGGGTGACCTCACTGGACCGCTTCGACGGGCTGCGGTTCCTGCGCTCGGACGCGGCCGCCGGGAACGCGCGCATCGATCTCGGCGGCCGGCCGAATCGCCGCTGGCTCTCGCAAGAGATCGTCACGGTTGCGGGCCTCCGCTCGCGGCTGTTGCTCGGCGGCGACGGCGTTCCGCTCACGCTGCGATGGATCAGCGGCGCGCCGCTCGTGGCACGCGAATCGGACGGCACGCTGGCCGCCGCTGCGGTGCTCACCGGCGGCAGCTACGAGGTCACCTCCTACCGGCCCCGCCCGTCCGTCGCACAGCTGCGACGCGCGCCACGGCGCTTCCCCCGTGCCTACCTGCCCTATGCGCGTTTCGCGCTGCCCCCGCGCGGCGCCTCGGCGCTGATCCAGCCGCGCTTCGCGGCAGAGGCTCGCGCACCGGTCCCCGCCGGCGGCCTGGTCGGGCCCTCGGCGCCAGGGCGAGCGCTCGCCACCGCGGCTGCAGCGCGCGTCCAGGGCTCGCCGTACGGACCGATGTTCGCGCTCGCTCGCAGCCTGGCCAGAGGGGCGAGCGCCGATTACGACATCGCCGAGCGCATCAAGGACTACCTTCTGGCCAACTACCGCTATGACGAACACGTGCCGCTCGGCAGGTACCCGCTGGAGGCGTTCCTGTTCGAACAGCGGCGCGGCTACTGCCAGCAGTTCTCCGGTGCGATGACGCTGATGCTGCGGATGGACGGAATTCCCGCACGGGTGGCCGCAGGCTTCAAACCGACCGTTTACGACCCCGTCTCCGCGACATGGAAGCTCCGCGCGCGGGACGCGCATTCGTGGGTTGAAGTGTTCTTCGCCGGCATCGGCTGGGTCTCGTTCGACCCGACCCCGGCGGCTCCGATCACGCTGCCCGGGGCCGCCGCCGCAGCGAAGAAAAAGAGTGAGATCCTCGGCGGTGCCACGGGTGGCGCAGCGGGCCCGGTGCGGCTCGCGGCCGGCGCGGGCGTGATCGCAGCCGCGCGGCCGGACGCGGGGGGCGCCGGCCCCTGGGTCGAGCTCGGGCTCGGTGTGGCGGTGCTGCTCGCGAGCGCCGTCGCCGGCCTGTGGCTGCGCGGCCATATGCGTCTGCGGCGGGCGCTGGGCGGCGAGGCCGCGACCGCGGTGGCCGAGCTGCGGCGAGTGCTCGACGGGCTCGGCGGGACCGATCGGGTGGCCACGCTCGACAAGCTCGAGAGGCGGCTGCGCGAGGGC
>DASWFM010000150.1:0-4298 GCA_036394235.1 Solirubrobacteraceae bacterium
GCCTCGAGCGGCACGTTCCAGTACTTCGCCGCCGCAGCGCCGGGAGCCCGCGAGATCGTCTCGATGGTGAAGATCTGGAAGCTCGCCGGCGGTCGTTCGGGGCGCACGCCGCGCGGGGGCCACGAGCTCGTGATCCTCGACGCCCCGGCGACGGGTCATGCGCTCGGCCTGCTGCGCTCGCCCGAGACCTTCGGCAAGATCGCCCGCGTCGGCCCGATCGTGCGTGACACGGGGCAAGTCCGAGAGCTGCTCACGGATCCCGGCCGCTCGGCCTACGTGGCGGTGGCGCAGGGCACGGAGATGGCGGTAACGGAGACGATCGAGCTGCAGGACGGCCTCAGCGATGCGCTCGGGCGCAACCTCGAGGCGGTCGTCGTCAACGGCTTGCTGCCGCGGCGCTTCAGCGCCCCCGAGATGGAGTCGCTGGCGGCGCTCGCGCGGGACAACGGCGGCGGCGCAGCGCTCGCCGGCGCTGCCGCCCGGGCAGCGCGGGAGGTACACGGCCGAGCGAGCTTCCAGCACGGCCAGGTGACACGCCTTCGTAACCGCGGTTTCGACGTCGTGGCGCTGCCTTTTCTCTGGCAGGGCGAGCTCGACGTGGAGTCGCTGCGCGCCCTCTCCGCGCGGCTCGGCCGCGGCATCTCCGGCGAGCGGCGGGGCTGATCGGCCTCAACCGGCCACGCCGGCGCTGGGCCGGCGGCGCAGCTTCCCGGGCCCGGCTCGGCGACGCCGGCCGCCGGAGCGGTGGCTATTCGATTCCGAGGCGGTCGAGCAGTCCGTCGTCGGCGCGCCAGTCGCGGCGCACGCGGACCGAGAGGTCGAGGTGCACGCGCGAGTCGAGAGCGCTCTCCAGCTGCTTGCGGGCGGCCGTGCCGATCGCCTTGATCATCGCTCCCCGAGCCCCGATCACGATGCCCTTCTGCGATTCGCTCTCGACCCAGATCAGGGCTCGTACGCGCAGCACGTCGCCGTGCTGCTCGATCTCCTCGACGATCACCTCGATCGCGTGCGGCAGCTCCTGGAACGTTCGACGGATCGCCGCCTCGCGGATCAGCTCGGCTACGAGCTGCTCGACGGACTGGTCGGAGGAGGTGCCGGCATCGAACATGAAGGGTCCTTCGGGCAGCAGCGCGCCGAGGTGGGCGATCAGCTCCCCCACCCCCTCGCCGGTTCGGGCCGAGATCGGGAACACCTCACCGTCGAGATCGAGCGCGGCGGCCTCAGAGAGCACCTCCAGCAGCGGGCCGCGCCCAAGCCGGTCGACCTTGTTGACCGCGATCGCAGTCGGGCGCCCGGCGGCCGCGAGCCTGCGGGCGATGAAGCGGTCGCCGGGCCCGACGCCCTGCTGGGCGTTGAGAATCAACAGCGAGGCGTCGGCGCCCTCGAGCTCCTGTTCGACGCGCCGGGCCATGCGAGCTGTGAGCGCGTCGCGGGGACGCTGCACGCCGGGCAGGTCGACGAGCACGATCTGCGCATCGCCGCTCTCGAGCACGCCCCGAATCGCGCGGCGCGTGGTCTGCGGCCGGTCGGAGACGATCGCGACCTTCTCACCGACGACCGCGTTGACGAAAGTCGACTTGCCGACGTTGGGCCGCCCGGCGAGCGCGACGAAGCCGCTGCGCGTCACTGGGCGGGCCGGCGGAGCAGGTCTGACTGCAGTGCCAGCATCTCCCCGGAATCGGCCTCGTGGTCCATGCCCAGCAGGTGCAGCATGCCGTGGACGATCGCCTCTCGCAGGTCCGCCGTGTGCGCAGGGCAGATCACGATGTCGCCGAGCTCGCGTTGGCCGCCGGGGACCTCCGCGAGCACCTCGACGCCGTCGATCGGGAACGACAGCACGTCCGTCGGCTCGGCTTTCCCGCGGTGGCGGTCGTTGAGGGTCGCGATCCGCGCGGCGGTGACGTACTCCACGGCGACGTGAGCCTCCGCCACGCCGCGGCTCTGCGCCGTCAGATCGCAGAGCCGGCGCACCTCCGCTAGCGGCGGCGCATCCGGCGCGAGGTCCTCGCCGAACACCTCTACGTCGATCATCGCGATCAGGCGCTGCGGATCGTGCGGCCGCCGGCAGCCTGCGTCGCGCTTGCCGGCGCCGAGCGCTGCGTGTGTGCGTCATAGGCCTCGACGATCCGCTGTACGAGCTTGTGACGGACGACGTCCTCGCCGCCGAAGCGCACGAACTCCACGTCGTCGACGGAGTCGAGCACCTCGCCGACGGCGATCAGCCCGGACTGCTGCTCGCGTGGCAGGTCGACCTGCGTGATGTCGCCGGTGACGACCATCCTAGAGCCGAAGCCGAGGCGCGTGAGGAACATCTTCATCTGCTCAGGCGTCGTGTTCTGGGCCTCGTCGAGGATCACGAAGGAGTCGTTCAGACTTCTCCCACGCATGAATGCCAGGGGTGCGATCTCGATCACGCCGCGATCGATGTGGTCGGAGACCTTCTCGGGATCGAGCATGTCGTGCAGAGCGTCGAACAGCGGCCGCAGGTAGGGGTCGACCTTCGCCATCAGGTCGCCGGGCAGGAACCCGAGCCGCTCTCCGGCCTCCACCGCGGGGCGGGTGAGGATGATGCGGTTGACTTCATGGCGAGACAGAGCAGCCGCGGCCATCGCCACGGCGAGGAACGTCTTTCCGGTCCCCGCGGGCCCGACCCCGAAGGTGATCGTGCTCCTGCGGATCGAGTCGACGTAGCGCTTCTGGTTGACGGTCTTGGGCGCCACGCGCAGGCCGCGATGGGACCACACGACGTCCTCGAGCACCCGCGCCGGAGATTCGTGCGCGTCAAGCGCGCCGGTGACGGCCGTGATCGTTCCGGGGCCGATCTGGTGCCCGCGGGCGATCAGGTCGGAGAGCTCGTGTACCACTCGCTCTCCGGCGTCCGTCTCGCTCTCGTCTCCCTCGAAGGTGAGGATGTTGCCGCGCAGGAATACCCGGCAGTCCAGGTGCGCCTCGAGCGCGCGCAGAACCGCGTCCTGGCTCCCGGCCAGCTCGGCGGCCACTTCGTTGGATAGCTCTATCTGCGTCCTCATCCGTGCAGCGCGGCACGCACGAGCCCGGAGACTCGCTTGCCGTCGGCGCGGCCATCCACCGCCGCCATCGCGGTTCTCATAGCCGCGCCCATGTCCTTCACAGACTCCGCGCCGCTGTCGCGGACGGCCTGCTCGACGATCGCCTGCAGCTCCGGCTCTGAGAGCTCTGCGGGCAGGTAGCCGCCGATCAGCTCGCCCTCGGCCTCCTCACCGCCGGCGAGGTCCTCGCGGCCTGCGTCGCGGTACGCGCGCGCGGCCTCCAGGCGCCGCTTGCGCTCCCGGCGCAGCACCGCCAGCTCGTCGTCCGAGCCCTCCTTGGCGGCCTTCTGAAGCTCGGACAGGACGAGACGGAGCGCCCCGACCCTCTCCCTTTCCCCAGCCCGCATCGCACCCTGAAGGTCGGTTTTGATCTGCTCGACTATCGCCATCCTTGAAGGACAGGATACGCGGACGGTGGCGCCGACCGGAGTTTTCCTGGCCGGCGATCACGACTTGCCTGCGAACGCCGACAGATAGGGTGCAGCGCGTGGACGAGCAGACCTACGCGGAGGCGCTGGCGCCGTTCCTCGGCGAGACGGCCCGGCTGCGGCCCGACGGCGGGGAAGTGATCGATGCACATACGCACCTGGGGCTCGACGAGGACGGCCGCTCGCTGTCGCTCGAGCAGCTGCTCGCTCAGCTCGACATGGCCGAGGCGCGCCGCGCCTGCGTGTTCCCGCTGCACGACCCGGAGCGCAAGCCGGCCTACAGCCTGCCCAACGACCGCGTGCTCGGCTGGGCCGGCGAAAGCGACGGCCGGCTCGTGCCGTTCTGCCGCCTTGACCCCGCGGAAGGTGCCGTCGCAGAGGCCGACCGGTGCTTGGCGAACGGAGCGCGTGGGATCAAGCTGCATCCGCGCGCACAGGATTTCGTGTTCGACGGCGGCGACCTGGACGACGTCTTCGGGCTTGCCGAAGAAGCGGGCGTGCCGGTCTTGATCCACGCCGGCCGTGGGCTGCCGCCGCTCGCCGACGGGCTCGCCGACCTCGCTCTGCGCCACCCTGGCGCCGCGCTGATCCTCGCCCACGGGGCGATCTGCGACCAGGGCATCCTCAGCACGCGGCTGGCCGGGCACCCGGCGGTGCTCTACGACATCTCCTGCTTCTTCCCGCTCGATGTGATCGAGCTGTTCGCGCGCGTGCCGGCCGAGCGGATCGTGTTCGCCTCCGACCCCCCGTACGGGCTGCCGGCGACGACGCTCTACATGGCGCTGCGAGTGGCTCGTCAGGC
>DASWFM010000151.1:0-9875 GCA_036394235.1 Solirubrobacteraceae bacterium
CGTTCATCGTCCGCGAGCTGGTCGCCCGGGAATCCGGCGACCGCGTGCCGGCGGCCGGCTGAGCCGCCCGTGACGCTCGCCGAGCTGACCGCTGCGGCTCGACGCGTGGCGCTCGTCGGGCTCGCGAAGAACAGCGGCAAGACCGTGACGCTCGCGGCGCTGCTCGCGGAGTGCTCGGCGGCGGGCAGGAGCGTGGGGGTGACGTCCGTCGGCCGCGACGGCGAGGAGCACGACGTGCTCGACTTCCGCATCGAGAAGCCGCCCGTGCGGCTCGACGGGGGGTCGCTGGTGGCGACGACCGACGGGCTGCTGCGAGCGAGTGGCGTGCCGCATGAGGTCCTCGAGCGCACGGCGATCCGCACGCCCCTCGGCGAGGTCCTGATCGCGAGGCTGAAGACTGCCGGGACGATCGAAGTGGCAGGGCCCTCGGGGGCCGCGGATGCGCGACGGGTTGCCGACGCGATGCTCGGCCACGGCGCCGAGCAGGTGCTGATCGACGGGGCGATCGACCGCCGCGCAGCATCCTCGCCGGATGTGGCGGACGGCCTGGTGATGTCGACGGGCGCGATCCTCAGCGAGGACATCGACGAGGTCGCGAGGCGCACCGCCGATGCCGTCTCGCTGGTGCGTCTGCCGGGGCTGGACAGGGGCGACGAGGAGGGGCGACGGGTGCTCGAGCTCGCGAGCTCGCAGGACGGCGGCGTCAGCACGATGCTCGACACGGACCTCCACGCCGACCCCCTGCCGACGCGCTTCGTGCTGACCGCCGAGCCGCCGGCGATCGCCGGCTTCCTGCGCTCCGGCTCGCCGCCGCGGTGGCTCGTGATCTCAGGGGCGCTGCCTGAGGCCTTCCTCGAGGGCCTGATCCCCTATGCACGGCGCCACAGGGCGCCGCTGAAAGTCCTCGTGGGCGACCCGACGAGGGTGTTCCTGCCCAAGCGCAGCCCCGCCTTCTACGAGACCGCCGGGATCGAGCTGATCGTGCTCAAGCCGATCGAGCTGCTCGCCCTGACGGTCAACCCGGTTGCGCCGCAGTCGCACTCCTTCGACTCCGCCCGCCTGCGTGGTCTGATCGCGGAGAAGGTTCCGGGCGTGCCGATCTTCGACGTGATGCACCCGTCGTACTCAGGTGCGCCGCCGCCGATGGGGCGGCGCGGCGTCGCCGCCTAGCGTGACCGTGCGCTTTCGAGGGTCCCCAGCGGTCATCCTCGCGAAGTGAGGAACAGACCGAGCGGTGCGTCGCTCGTTCGTGTTAGGAAGTCAGAGGATGCGAACGCATCCGCTCGCTACGGCGGGTCCAAACCAAGCTCGGAGGAGACTCGAATGCGCAGGGCGTTTATGGGGTGTCTCGCAGTTCTCGGCCTCGCGGCGCTCTCGCTGCCGGCTTTGGCCGTTGCTGTCCCGACCGTGACGGTGAAAGCGAAGATCGTGCCGATCAAGGGCTTCCCGGGCACCGGCAACAAACTCGGGGCAGGCGCCGCCGTAGAAAGCCAGGTCACGATCTCGGGAACCGAATACGGCGGCTTCCCGCCGCCTCTGATCGGGGTCAACGCGTTCTTGCCGAAAGGCACGGTGCTGCATCCGAGCGGCTTCCCCGCGTGCCCGCCGGCGACCCTCGAACCGGCGGGGCGAGGTCCGAAGGCTTGCCCGAAGGGCTCGTCGGCGGGTCCTGTCGGCAAAGCGACTGGCTACGTCGCCTTCGGCACAGAAGTCGTCCCTGAGACCGCGACGATCGAACCCTTCTACGCGCCGGGCGGGGGCCTCGAGTTCTTCACGTTCGGACACGCGCCGGTGCTGCTGGAAGTCCTCTCCAAGGCCCACTTCGTCGCTGCGAGCGGCCTCTTCAGCAAGGAGCTGATCGCGGAAGTGCCGCTCGTGGAAACAGTGCCCGGCGCCCAGGACGCGTCGGTCAAAACCATCTCGGTGACGGTCGGCTCGGCGATCCGCAAGAACGGCAAGACGATCTACTACGGCCGCGTGCCGAAGAAGTGCCCCACGGGCGGGTTCCCGGCGAAGGCGGAACTGACCTTCGCGGGCCTCGGCGGGCTGACGCAGACGACGGTGACGAAGACGCTGAAGGTGCCTTGCCCTAGGCGCTAGAGAGTCGCGCAGCCGTTATTCGGTGACGGTAATGGCCTTGAGGTGTTCTTTCCACCACGTCAGCGTCAGCGACCCTTCGATCAGCTTGTAGACGTAGTGACCTTCAAACAGCGGGAGCGAGTGTGCTTCGCCATATGTTTTCCACGGATTCGCAAGGCCTGCTGCGGTATACATGGTGGCCGACTCCGTGGCCCAATAGAAACCGCTGTTGCCCTTATCTCCGTCTATACCCCCGTACCGGGCGAAGGCCGAGAGGACGGCCCGTTGCCACGGCTTAGACGTGACCGATTCAATTTCGGACTTGCTCATCGGCGCGGTGCCGGCGGTGTTCATCAGCGCGAACCGCTGTCCCTCGTAGGGTACCTTGGCTTCTTCAGGTCCGGCACCGTCATCATGGACGGCGGGGGCGATGTGTCCTTTCCGCGCATTTTTGATAACGAGGAAGATGCCATGACTGATGGTTTCGTAGCTCGTTGCGGTTGCCGCGGCGATCTCGGGGTAGCGGATCAGGCCAGATCCCAGCATGAAGCCGGCGGCCGTGGCACCGGAGGTCGGGCTAACTCCATTGGCGACGCCGGTATATGAACCTTTGCCGCCCCAGCTCGCGCGGAGAGTCCCGGGGCTACCATCCACTTTTTCGAGCACTTTCCAGAAGTCGTACTCGGTACCGTCCTGCTCGATGACGGACATGTGGTGGTCCGTGCCGCCTTCAGCCCCCGTCGCATATTTAGGGATACGGATGGTCACACCCTGGATCGAGTTTTCACCCCAAGGTTCTTCCAGTTTGATTTTGTACTGTGGATCCGTTGTCGAGGCGTAGAAGACCGGGTGCTTGTCCGCGGGCTGCTCGGTGTTGTTGCCCGGCGAAGGTGTCCCCAGCGTCAGCGAGTAGTTCACCATTTCCTGAGAGTTGGAGATGGGTTTCGCTGTAGTCGTCGCGATGTTGAAGACAGTAGCCGCTTTGTACGGCTGGTAGCCAGCCGGGGGCTGGTTGCTGGCCGTGAAGCCTTCAAAGGTGGTGAATTCTTCGGCCGCCGATACCGTAGTAGGCAAGCCAAAGGCGATCAGGAGGATGGGAAGGGCAAGGAGGCGTTTCATGGGGCCTTTCAGCTGGGGTCATCCTGGCCGGGCGCGCGAACTATTCCATCAAGCCGAAGATACACGATGATCGACGTCACGTCAACGGGAATCGGCGACCGAAGGGTCGCTGCCGCGAGGAGCGCTCGTCCCTGAACTGCGCCGCCAGCTTCTGGCGCGCCGGAGACCGGGGGGACGACCGATGTCAGATTGTCATTTTGGGTGAGGAGACAGGAATTGAACCTGCCGCCGCCCGGCCCCGCTCGGTCCGCAGGCTGCTAAAGGTTCCGTCCGAGGAACGCTCTTGGGAGCGACACCTACCGGCTGGCTCGTTCCGACCCGCGCGCGGCGTGAACGTCTCCGACGCCCAACGCTGGGCCGCGGATAGCATGCCCCGCCCGCGCCCGGACAGGCCGTCGCCGTACCGTCACGGGATCCCCGAGGCGAGATGCGGCCGGCGCGGAGACCGCCGCGCTCGGCCCGTCGCCGGCAGCGGGGGAGACCGCTGCCGGTCCGACGGGCTCGAGCTCGGCGGAACGCCGGCGGAACAGCATCGAGAGACGCCACTTCGGGGCCGAAGAAGCCCGGAGGTCGCGCTGGTGCTCGGTGACGAGCTGCATCGCTATGTCGTGGCTTCTGATCATGGATCTCATTCTGGAGACCGTTGCGTCTCGCCCTAACACATTTAGACTGGACTAAATGATTCGTCACAGGCGGACAACATCTCGATGATGTCTTGGAGCGCAAGATCCCGATGATGTCCGTGGAGCCAACATGATCCTCGCCAGATTCCACACCGAGGCCCTCACCAGGGTTCGCTTCGCGATCTCGCCGATGTTCGAGATGACTCGGAGCATCAAAGCGCTGAAAGACCCTGCGAGTGCCGCGCTCCACCTGCCCTGGGTCGAGCGCGTGATTCCTGCGGTCGCTGACCTCGATCTCGCTCCCCTGTTCGCGCTGCAGTCGTCCCGCGAGTACAACCCGGACTTCGTAAACCCTCCGCCGAGCAGCCCGCTGGTCGAGTTCGAGGACGAGATCGCAACGATGCTCGCTACGCCGAACGAGCAGATCGCCGCCGAGGTGCGCAACGCCTACCAGGGCGCGAAGCTGCCGCCGGTCCTCGAGCCGTTCGTGGAGCGCCCCCGCCCGGCGATCGAAGGCCTTGCTGAGCTGATGCGCGAGTACTGGGGGCGCGCCCACGCGGAGCACTGGCCGCGGCTGCGCTCGCTGCTCGAGCACGACGTGCTTCATCGCTCGCGCCAGATCGCCGACGGCGGCACCGCTCGCCTGTTCTGCGACCTCGACCCCGGTGTCAGCTGGAGCGACGGGGTGCTGACGATCGAGTGCGGGGTGTGCGAGCAAGACCTCGACCTCGATGAGCGCGGCCTGCTGCTCGTACCGAGCGTGTTCGTATGGCCGAAGGTCACGATCCTCACGCTCGAGCCGTGGCAGCCGACGCTGGCCTATCCGGCACGGGGAATCGGAATGCTGTGGGGCCCCGACGAGCCCACCGCGCCCGAGGCCTTGGAGCGTCTGGTCGGACGGACCCGCGCGACGCTTCTCGGGGCGCTCGACTCGCCCCGCACGACGACCGAACTGGCGGGCGAGCTCGGTCTTACCCCCGGTGGCGTCTCCCAGCACCTGACGGTGCTGCGGGACGCCGGACTCGTCTGCGGCCACCGTGTCGCCAGGTCGGTGCTCTACCTGAGGTCTGCCGAGGGCGATGCGCTGATGGACGCCTCCGGTGCCCCCGAGGCGGCCGGGGAGTCGGCCGTCAGCGCCGCGTAGCGGCCCGCGCTAGCCGGTTGCGGCCGCGCTGCCGCCGGAGGCGAAGTAGTCCGCGTTGATCTGCGTGTACTTCCCCCACTCGTCGGGGAGCTGATCCTCGGCGAAGCAGGCGTCGACCGGACAAGCCTCGACGCAGGCGTCGCAGTCGATGCACTCCTCAGGGTCGATGTAGAGCATCTCGGCCGCGTCGTATCCGGGCTCGTCCGGTGTCGGGTGGATGCAATCCACAGGGCACACCTCGACACAGGAGTTGTCCTTGGTGCCAATGCACGGCTCGGCGATTACGTAGGCCATTCCCGTCCTTCTAAGTCGGTTTGCGGTGGGCTCGCTTCCAGCGAGGGGCCCCTATTGTACGAATCATGCTCCTGCTGACCGGGGCCACCGGCCTCGTGGGGTCCAACCTGCTCCGCCGTCTGCTCGCGGAAGGCAGGCAGGTGAGGTGCCTGGTGCGGGACCCGAGACGACTGGGCACCCAGCGGGTGCGCGTCCAAATCGCCCTCGGCGACCTCACCGACCCACCCTCGTTCCGCAATGCCTTGCGCGGGGTGGACACCGTGGTGCATCTCGCCGCCGCGATCCGGGACCAGCCCGAGGGCTCGATCGAGGAGCTCGACGGGATCGCCACGTGGCGGATGGTGGCGGCAGCCGAGCGCCAGGGCGTCGAGCGCTTCCTGTTCTTCTCCGCGCTCGGCGCCTCGACGCATCACCGCACGCGCTGCCTGCGCGCGAAGGCCCTCGCCGAGCAGGCCGTCGCGGAGGCAGACCTGCAGTCGATCGTGTTCGCCTCCTCAATCGTCTATGCCCCCGGAGATCCCTGGCTGACGCTGCTCGAACGCCTGGCGCTGCTGCCGGTGATGCCGGTGTCGGGCCGCGGCGCGGCCCGCTTCCAGCCGATCTGGGCGGAGGACGTCGCGGACTGCATCGTGGCGGCACTGAAGGACAACAGCTCCGCGCGTTCCGGTCGCTACGAGCTCGCAGGTCCGGAGACGCTGAGCCACACCGAGATCGTTCGCACGGTGCTGGCGGCGCTGCGTCGCAACCGGCCGCTGCTGCACGTGCCGACGCCGCTCGTCTCCCGCGGGCTCAGACTCCTCGAGGCGACAATGGGGCCGCGGGCCTTCGCCACCTGGGACGAGGCGGAGCTGATGGAGGTCTCGATGGTGTCCGCCCGCGGCAGCTCGGATGTCGAAGCCCTCGGCGTCACGCCGCATCGGATGTCGGCCGTGCTCGAGGCGGCCTGAGGCGCCAGGCCTCGAGGACGCCGGCGGCCGCTGGTCGAACCGCCCTCTAGCCGGAGAGGGCCGCGCCCACCGAGGGCCGGCGGCCGGCCCAGGGCTGTGCCGCTTCGAGCTGAGAGGCGAGCGCCAGCAGACGCTCCTCGCCCGCAGGGGTCCCGACGATCTGGACGCCCAGCGGCAACCCGTCCTCGCCCTCGTAGAGCGGCAGCGAGATGCCCGGCTGGCCGGTGGCGTTGAAGACGGGCGTGTAGGGCGTGAACAGACCGGAGCGGGTGAAGGTCGACATCGGGTCCTCGGCGGCGGTATCGAGAGTGCCGAGGGGCAGCGGACGTTCTGCGAGCGCGGGCGTGAGCAGGGCGTCGTACTGCGAGAGCCAGGCGACGAGGCGGCGTGAGAATGCCTGCAGTCGCACGACGGCGGCCTGCTGTTCCAGCGTGCCGAGCTTCCCGATCATCGAGAAGATCGCCCAGCTCATCGGCTCCATGTCCGCTGCCGTCGGGGTCTTGCCGGCAACGAGGCCGGAGTAGGCGATCGAGAGGGCGATCTGCGAGGAGAAGACCGTGCCGAACAGCTCCGAGAGACCCTCCTCGCGCCACGGCGGATCCGCCTCGATGACCTCGTGGCCGAGCGAGCGCAGCAGGTCGGCAGCTTCATCCGCGCCGCGCGCGGCGATCGGGTCGAGCAGGCCGTCGGGCGTCGGGGGTTGCTTGCTGAAGACGATCTTCATGCGGCCCGGCTCGGCTGCGGCGGCCTCGGCGAAGGGGCGCGAGGGTGGCGGCGCCCAGGTCGCGTCGCCAGGCTCGTAGCCGGCGAGCACGTCGAGGATCGCCGCGGTGTCGGCCACGCTGCGGGTCAGCATCCCGTCGATGCTGAGCGAGGAATCGCCCAGTTCGGGGGCCGCGGAGATGCGGCCTCTGGCCGGCTTCAACCCGACAAGGCCACAGCAGGCCGCGGGTATGCGGATCGAGCCGCCGCCGTCGTTGCCGTGGGCGACTGGCACGAGGCCCGCTGCGACCGCTGCGGCGGAGCCACCCGAGGACCCTCCCGGCGTACGTTCGAGATCCCAGGGGTTGCGGGTGGGCCCGAAGATCCGGGCCTCCGAGACGGGCAGGATCCCGTACTCCGGAAGCGTCGTCGTGCCGACGATCACGAACCCCGCGTCGCGGAGGCGACGGGTGATGTTGTGGTCGTAGTCACACACGTAGCTCTCCATCAGTGAACAGCCGTAGGTCAGCCGCAGGCCGGCGACGGGCCGGTTGTTCTTGATCGCCACGGGCACCCCGGCGAAGGGACGCTGATCGCCGGAGGCGATCTCAGATGCGACCCGCAGGGCCCGCTCTCCGTCGACCTCCACGAAGGCGTTCAGCGCCGGGTTGAGCTCTTCGATGCGCTCGAGCGAGGTCTCGACCAGCTCGCGCGAGGAGACCTCTCCGGCACGTACCATCGCCGCCAGCTCGACGGCCCCGCGGAACATCAGATCGCTGTCGGACATCTGCCCTCCTCGATGGGTTTCGACGGCTGTGGCCGGTCCTCCGGACGGGGCGGCCCGGTTGCATTGGAGCCTACTCGCGCGAGCATTCCTGCGACCATGTGGGTCTGCCCACAAAGGCAGCACCCCCCGTCGAGCATCAAGCCCAGAAAGCGAGTGCCATGAGCGCGGTTCAGTCACCGGAGGTCCAGTCCGGCCTCGAAGGCGTGGTCGCCTTTGCCACCGAGATAGCGGAGCCCGATAAAGAGGGCGGCGCGCTGCGTTATCGCGGCGTCGACATCGAGAGCCTGGTCGGTGCCGTCCCCTACGAGCAGGTCTGGGGCCTGCTGGTGGACGGCAAGTTCCGGCCCGGCCTGCCTCCGGCCGAACCCCACGCCCTGACCGTCCGCTCGGGCGACCATCGCGTCGACGTGCAGTCCGCGCTGGCGATGCTCGCGCCCGAGTGGGGCTTCGGGCAGCTGATCGACATCTCCGACGAGGAGGCGCGCGACAACCTCGCCCGCGCCTCCGTGATGGCGCTGTCGTTCGTCGCCCAATCCGCGCGCGGAGCCGGCCAGCCGCCGGTCCCGCAAGGTGAGATCGACGAGGGCCGCACAATTCCCGAGCGCTTCCTGATCCGCTGGCGCGGCGAGGCCAACCCCGACCACGTCAAGGCGATCGACGCCTACTGGATCTCCGCTGCAGAGCACGGCATCAACGCCTCCACCTTCACGGCCCGGGTGATCGCCTCCACGGGCGCCGACGTTGCCGCCGCGATGTCGGGCGCCGTCGGCGCGCTGTCCGGCCCCCTGCACGGAGGCGCCCCCTCGCGGGTTCTGAAGATGCTCGAGGAAGTCGAAGCGATGGGCGATGCCGAGAAGTGGGTCTCAGATGCGATGGATCGGGGCGAGCGTCTGATGGGCTTCGGGCACCGCGTCTACCGCGCCGAAGACCCCCGTGCGCGGGTGCTTCGCCGCACCTGCCGCGAACTCGGCTCGCCCCGCTTCGAGGCCGCCGAGGCGCTCGAGAAGGCGGCGCTGGCCGAGCTGCATGCGCGATACCCCGACCGCGTGCTGGCCACCAACGTCGAGTTCTGGTCGGCCGTGGTGCTCGACCTCGCCGAAGTGCCCGCCGACCTGTTCACGCCGATGTTCACCTGTGCCCGAGTGGCCGGCTGGTCCGCTCACATCCTCGAGCAGAAGCGCGAGGCGAAGCTGATCCGCCCGACCGCGAAGTACGTGGGCGAGGGGCCGAGGGACGTGAGCGCGGTCGAATAAGCGGAAAGTCGGCTCGTCACAGGCAGATCATTCGCAGCCGGTCGAGCCTCACGAGTGCCGGTGAGGAGCGGACGCTCGTCGCTTGCGCCTCGATGACACCGTCGAGCGCGAGCCGTGCGATCGCCGCTTCCAGCTGTGCCGTCTCGATGTCGGCGAGCGACTGGTGCAGCCGGGTCCGCTCCACGGCATGCTCGCTGCCGATCAACTGCAGCACGATCAGGCGCTCGGTGCGAGCGTCGATCTGTCCCTGATCCTGCTTGGGTTGACCGCGCATGGGAAGGGTCGCCTCTCTCGGTGCCAAGGCGCCGGCAGATGCCGCCGCGCGGGGGATGCTCCGCATGTCCGTGGCGCACGCTACGCGGGGAGTGCGATGGAACGCAGAAGAAGACCGAACGACACTCTGCAGTCTACTAACTGGCAGACTTCTATCTGTCAGACGATCAGCTGTCGATTTTTGCGCTGCCAGCCAGCAGAGTGCAAGCGGTGAGCGCAAAGGACGCGTATGAGGCGGAGCGCAAGGCGTACCTCGACGGGTTCGCAGCGAACGTCAAACGACTGCGAGCCGAACACGAGCCGCCGCTGACGCAGACGGGCCTGTGCGACGCGACGGGACTCCACCGGACCGAGATCAGCAAGATCGAGAGGGGCGAAGTCGAGCCGCGCCTGGCCACCCTCGCATTGCTCGCCGCCGGCCTCGAGACGACGATCGACGAGCTGATCAGCGGCCTGCCGCTGCCGCGAGAGCGCAAACCGCCACCCCCGCAAGGAGCCTGAACCGGACAGAGACACGGCTTGCATCGGCGTCCCGCTCGACTAGCTTCGCCTCACCATGGCGGATGTCGAGATCCCCGACGACTGGTACCGGTACGCCTACCCGCCATCGATGGCCAAGACGCCGTGGGCGCAGAAGACGGCGGGAGAAGTCGA
>DASWFM010000152.1:0-7944 GCA_036394235.1 Solirubrobacteraceae bacterium
GTCGGCGGCGGCTCGCTCCCGGTAGAAGGAGAACAGCTCCCCGGCGGAGAGTTCGCCGGCGGCGATCTGCTCCGCAGCCTGCGCGGCGGTGAGCTCGAGCAGCTCGCTCATCTAGGCCTGCGGACTGGGGACGAGAAAGCCGTCCTCGTTCGCGTCGGGCGCCGCTGCCAGGATCTGCTCGCGCGGCCACGAGGGCCGCGGCCGATCGGCGCGCAGGCGGCCGGTCAGCTCCACGACGTGCGTGGTCGGCGCGACGTCCTCGAGGTCGAGCTCGGCGATCGTGGCGACGTGATCGAGGACGGCCGACAGCTCCCGGGCCATCGGCTCGATCTCGTCCTCGCTCAGCTCGAGGCGGGCCAGGCGGGCGACATGCAGGACCTCGTCGCGGTCGATCACAGGCGGTGATTCTAGGGCCGGGCGGGTGGAGACCCGTTGTCCGGCACGGGCGGCCGCGGAGTGGGCCGGGCGGGCTGATAGCGCGAGGGGCGTTCGTCGCGAATCGTCAGCCAGGCGCCGATCAGGATCAGGGCGGCGCCGGCGAGCCCCAGCCAGGCGCCGCTGCAGAGGCCGCTCGCGTGCTGGGGACGCTCGAGCACCCGTACGATCGCGGCGATCGCGCCGATCAGGCCGAGCACCACGCACCACACCGAGGTCGAGACCGGCAGCGCAGCGCTCTCGCGCTCGAGCAGCGCCGCCACAACCATCGCAAGCGCCGCCGAGAGCGCCGCGAGCATCAGCACCGCGCCGGGGCCGAACGTGTCCCAGAAGTCCAGGTTGCCGGCCGGCGTTTCATACCAGGGCAGGATCAGCGCGGCGATCGTGCAGCCGATTCCGGCGAGCGCCGTCAGCTCTCCCACGCGAAGCTTCATCCGCGCGCCTCCTCCAGCTCGGCCTGCGTCCGTGCGGCTTTCATCGTGTTGCGGAGCAGCATCGCGATCGTCATCGGCCCGACGCCGCCCGGGACGGGCGTGATCGCCGACGCGAGCTCCGCCACCGCAGCGTGGTCCACGTCGCCGACGATGCCGCTCTTGTTGCCGGCCTGCTCGGGGCTGATGCGATTGATGCCGACGTCGATCACGACGGCTCCCGGCTTGACGTGGGCGGCGCCGATCGCCCGCGGGCGGCCGATCGCGGCGATCAGCACGTCGGCCCGCGAGCAGACCGCCGCGAGGTCGCGCGTCCGCGAGTGGCATACAGTCACGGTGGCGTTGGCGGCGAGCAGCAGCTGGGCGATCGGCTTGCCGAACAGATTCGAGCGCCCGACCACGACCGCCTCGGCGCCCTCGAGCTCGACGCCGCTCTCCCGCAGCAGCACCATCACGCCCGACGGCGTCGCCGGCACCAGCGCGGGGGTGCCGAGCGCGAGCAATCCGGCGTTGACGGGCGTCAGGCCGTCGACGTCCTTCACGGCGGAGATCAGGTTGGTCAGGGCCGGCCCGTCGAGGTGGTCCGGCACCGGCAGCTGCAGCAGGATGCCGTTGACGGCCCCGTCGTCGTTGAGCGCGTCGAGCTCGCCCGCAACCTGCTCGAAGCTCGCGTCGGCGGGCAGCCGCCGGTCGAACGGCTCGATCCCCACCTCGGCGCCGGCGCGCTGCTTTCCGCCGACGTACACCGCCGAGGCTGGATCGTCGCCGACGAGCACGGTCGCGAGCCCGGGAGCCCGGCTGTACTCCACCCCGAACGAAGTGACTTCCTCGGCCACTTCCGCCCGTACGCCAGCGGCGATCGCCTTGCCGTCGATGAGCTTCGCCGCCATGGCCGGGATGCTATGCGGCCTCAGCGCTTCGTGACGGGCGCGTACTCGGCCATCAGCTTTCGTTCCGAGCCGTCGCCCGCGAATCGCACCACGATCACGCCATCCGGCTCCACGCCCGTCACCACGCCGTCCCCGAAGGCCGCGTGGACCACGTCCTCGCCGAGGCGGAAGGACGCACTCGAGGGCTGCGTCCTGGTGGCCCTCACGGCGCCGCCGCCGCTCCCCCAGCCGATCGCCGCGCCGCCGCCCCTGGCGAGCGAGGGCGTCACCGTCGCGCCCGCCCGGAAGCCGCCGTCGGAGCCCTCCTCGAGCAGGTCGCCCGGGATCTCGCTGAGGAAGCGGCTGGGCATCCCGTAGCTCTGCGCGCCGAACACGGCGCGACGGCGCGCATAGGTGAGGTACAGCCGTCGCATCGCGCGTGTCACGCCCACGTAGAACAGACGCCGCTCCTCCTCGAGGCCTCCCTCGTCGATCGCGCGGGAGTGGGGGAAGACGCCGTCCTCGAGGCCCGTGATGAAGACAGTCGGGTACTCGAGGCCCTTCGCGTTGTGCAGCGTCATCAGCGTCACGAGGCCCGCGTCATCGGCACGCGTGTCGGCATCGGCGACGAGCGCGATCTCCTGCAGGAAGCGCCCCAGCGTGCCCTCGCCGTCATCGCCCCCGGCGTCGAACTCGCGCCCGACCTCGACGAGCTGCTCGAGGTTCTCGATCCGTCCCTGTGCCTCGATCGAGCGTTCCGCTTCGAGCGCCTCGATGTAGCCGCTCTGCGCGAGCAGCGCCTCGATCAGGTCGGCGACGGGTGCGGCTTCGGGCGGGCCCTCGGGCGAAGCCGGACCGGCCGCCGTCGAGAGCTGCGCGACCCTCCCCCCCTCTCTATCTGCTTCTCCGCCGAGCGGCTCGGCGCCCGTCATCGCGCGCAGCTCCGCCATCGTCGCCATGAAGCGGTCCAGCGCCTTGACGGCAGCGGCGCCCAGCCCCGGCACCTCGCGTGGCGAGGCGGCCGCCTCCCAGACCGAGATGTCCATTGAGGTGGCGTGGCTCGTGATCCGCGCCAGCGAGGTCTGCCCGATGCCGCGCCGCGGCGAGTTGGCGACGCGCGTGAAGGAGACCACGTCGTAGGGGTTGGCGAGCAGCGACAGGTAGGCGATCGCGTCCTTGATCTCCGCGCGCTCATAGAACTTCGTGCCCCCGATCACCTGGTAGGCGATCTCGCTGCGCACCAGCGCGTCCTCGATCACCCGCGACATCGCGTTGGTCCGGTACAGCACCGCGATCTCCGCGCGCGAGGCGCCCTCGTCGACTAGGCGCTGGATCTCGCCGACGACGTAGCGCGCCTCGGCGTGCTCGTCCTGAAGAGCACGGAGCTGGATCTGATCGCCCTGGCCGAGGTCGCTCCACAGCCGCTTCGCGATCGCCCCCCGGTTGTTCGCGATCACTGCGTTCGCGGCCTGCAGGATCGTCTCGGTCGAGCGGTAGTTCTGCTCGAGCTTGACAACGCGCGCGTCCGGGAAGTCCTCGACGAAGTCGAGGATGTTGCGTATGTCGGCGCCGCGGAAGCCGTAGATCGAGTTGTGGGTAATGAGGCCATTGGCGACGAAGTTATGTGTGTCGGCAATGTTGAGGTCGTAAACCGGCACTTCCAGCGTCACGCGTTCTACCGACTCCACGATGTCGTACCGGCCCGCCTCGTCGAACATCGCCATCCCAGGCCTCACTGAGGCCGCGGGCATGAACGGCAACGCATTGCTGCGCCCCTCTTCGTTTCGCCCCAATCGCGCGATGTAGCGCAGGGTGATTTTTGTGTGCTTGGCGACCCGCTGAGCGGCCATCGCTGCCTCTCCGAAGCTCTTGAAATAGGTTTCACTTCGCCAGCCGGTGGAGCCTGCGCGCACACGCGAAGTCTTCAGGCCAAGATCCTCGAGACGCCGCCGCAGCGCCTCATCCCTACCCCCGAGCGAGACGGTGTGCAGAGGAGATCCTTGTTTGTCGGCACCCGAGCGGTCCGCGGCTAGGGTGAGGGTCACGACACGCCGGCTGCCTTCGAAACCTTGCCACACGTGATGAGGAGCGGTGGACGAGTGACCCTCGTCGTCCAAGAGCCGGTGGCCGCCTACCTCGGTATTCAGGGACGCAAAGATGCGATCGATCTTTGCCTGGTCTCCCAAGACGCCGGTCGCCCCACGCGCTCTGAACGGGACGGTTGGCAGTCCGTACCTCGCCGCCAAGATCGACTCGGCGACCCGCGCCTCGTCGCCCGTGTCGTGTGTCGATATGACCCATGCGTCATCGGCTTGCTCCGTCATCGCGCGGAGCTGCACCCCGGGCGTAGCCAACCCACGCTGATTCACGGCGGTCCGCGTTGTCCCGACGCGCCATCCAACGTCACCCTTCCGCATTACGTACGTGGCGTGGAATGAGGGGATAAGACCCACCCGGTAGCCCGCGAAATGAGTGTGCTCGGGCGTCGATACGATCTCGCGTCCGCCACGGGTACGGATCCGGATTCCATCGGTTCTTCGCGTCTCAAAGACTTCAGTGACTTCTCCCGGCCGGAAGTTGCCGGACCCGAAGCAGGACATCACCCGGTCTCCCTCTGCGACACACTCGATCGGCACTTCGCTCCCATCGGCCATCCTGACCTGCGTACCCGCCACTAGGCACTGCGCGTCGTCGCCGACGACGGCCAGGTTCCGATGCCCCACCGGCCCCGCATAGGCCGGCCGATCGCCGGGCTCATCTCCTCCGCGTTTCGGCGGCGGCCCGCCGCCGACGAGCAGCTGCAGCAGCCGGTACTGGGCATGGTTGGTGTCCTGGTACTCGTCGACGAGCACCTGGCGGAACGTATCGCTGTACCGCTCGCGGACCTCGCCGAACAGCTCCAGCAGGTTCACCGTGCGGAACAGAAGGTCATCGAAGTCCATCGCGTTCATCCGCACGAGGTCGCGCTCGTAGATGTCGTAGACGTCGGCGATCATCTCCTCGAACGGCGAGGCCGCCATCTGCCGGTAGGAGTCCGCGTCGATCAGCTTGTTCTTGGCCGCGGAGATCTGGTTGAGCACCGCGGAGGGCGTGTAGCGCTTCGGATCGATCCCGACGGCGTCGGCCGAGCGCTTGGCGAGGCGACGGGAATCGGCCTGGTCGTAGATCGTGAACTGCCGCGTGTAGCCGAGCCTCGCCGCCTCCACGCGCAGGATCCGCGCGCACGCGGAGTGGAAGGTCATCAGCCACATCCCGCGCGTCGCGTGGCCCAGCAGCCGTTCGACGCGCTGGCGCATCTCGCTCGCGGCCTTGTTGGTGAACGTGATCGCGAGGATCTCCCCCGCCTGGGCCTGGTCGGTGTAGATCAGATAGGCGATGCGATGGGCGAGCACGCGCGTCTTGCCGCTGCCCGCACCGGCGAGGATCAGCAGCGGCCCCTCGCCGTGCGTAACCGCCTCCCGCTGGGGCTCATTGAGGTCCTCCAGCAGCTCCTGGATGTGCTCTGCGTGGGGGTTCGCGGCCATCTTTCCAGCATAGGTGTGGGCGCGGCCGACCGCCCTGTCACCCCCTGTACCAGGACGTGCTTGCAGCGGCCGGAGCTACCCGCCGGCCGGGTTCGGCCCGCGAACGGTGCGCAGCGGGCGCACCTCGGCGACCGGCTGGGGCTCGTCGGAGAGCTCCGAGACCATCCGTTCGAGCGTCGCGATCCGACCCGACAGGGCCTGAATCGCCTCGGCGATCGGGTCGGGCAGGTGGATCCAGTCGACGTCCGGGCCCTCCGGTCGCCGCCCTTCCACCCGCACAGGATGGCCGGGGTTCCCGACCACCGTCGAGTTCGGGGGCACATCGGTGATCACGACGCTGTTCGCGCCGATCTTCGCGCCGTGGCCGATCGTGATCGGGCCGAGCAGCTTCGCGCCTGAGCCGATCGTGACGTTGTCCTGCACCGTCGGGTGGCGCTTGCCGGTCTGGAAGCCCGTGCCACCAAGGGTCACGCCCTGGTAGAGCGTCACGTTGTCGCCGATCTCGGCCGTCTCGCCGATCACCACGCCGGCTCCATGGTCGATGAACAGCGCACGGCCGATCTGCGCCGCGGGGTGGATCTCGATGCCCGTGAGGGTCCTCGTCAGCATCGCGATCAACCGCGGCAGCACCGGCACGCCCGAGGAGTGCATCGCGTGCGCCACGCGATAGGCAAGCAGCGCGTGGATTCCCGGCCACGTCGCGAGGATCTCGGCCGTCGGCACGCCCCGCGAAGCCGGGTCGCGGTCGCGCGCCGCGATCACATCGCGCCTGACCTCCTTGGCCACCCGAGCGAAGGCGCTGAAACCGGCCATGGGAGAAGCGTAGCGAGGTTCCTTGCGCGTGCAACAGATGTTCCGGGCGGTCGGGGCGGCCGTGAGCCACGAGGAGGAGGAGGAGAAGGAGGAGGAGGAGGAGAAGGAGAAGGAGAAGGAGAAGGACGAGGAAGGCGAAGGAGGGGAAGGAGAAGAAAGAAGAAGGTCGACCGATAGCAATCGTATCTACGCGCGTATCTACGATTGCGCACGACCTTCACCGAGCGAACAACATTCCGCGACACCCGCCCCGGAGGCCCTCGGCCTCCCAGCTCCAGATCGAGGGTCTACGGCGCGAAGAACGGCTGCGACACGTAGCGCTCGCCCGAGTCGGGCATCACCACGACGAATCGGCTGCCGGCCGACTCGGGCCGCGAGGCGAGCAGCAGCGCGGCATGCATCGCCGCCCCGCCGGAGATCCCCGCGAGCAGCCCGGCGCGGCGCGCGCATCGCCAGGCCGTGTGGATCGCATCGTCATCGGAGACCGCGATCACCTCGTCGATCAGCTCCCGGTTGAGGACCGGCGGCACGAAGCCGGCCCCGATCCCCTGGATGCGATGCGGGCCGAGGCAACCCCCCGAGAGGATCGCCGAGCCCTTCGGCTCGACCGCCACGATCTTCAGCTTCGGGTTGCAGTGCTCCCTCAGGTACTCGCCGACACCGGTGATCGTGCCGCCCGTGCCGACGCCCGCCACGAGCACGTCGACGTCACCGTTCAGCGCCCGGGCGATCTCCGGGCCGGTGGTGCGGCGGTGCGCCTCGGGGTTGGCGGGGTTGGAGAACTGATCGGGCAGGAACACGTCCTCGCTCTCCGCCATCTCCCTCGCCGCGGCGACCGCCTCGGCCATGCCGCCCAGCGACTCGGTGATGTCGACGCGGGCCCCGTAGAGCCGCAGAAGGCTCTCGCGCTCGCGGCTCATGCCCTGGGGCAGCGTCAGCACCAGCTCGTATCCCTTCGCGGCGCAGACGAACGCGAGTGCAATGCCGGTGTTGCCGCTGGTCGCCTCGACGATCGTCGTGCGGCCCGGCTCGATGCGGCCTTCCGCCTCCGCCGCCTCGATCATCGCCACCCCGATCCTGTCCTTGACACTCCCCCCGGGGTTGAAGGCCTCGAGCTTCGCGAACAGCCGTGCTCCCTCGGCGGCGCCGTCGAGCATGATCGGGAGCTCGACCATCGGGGTCTCTCCGACAAGCTCTGCAATGTTGATCGGGATTCCCGTGATCGCCCGACAATAGTGCAGTGGCGACGGGCGCTGTTGCCCGCTCAGAGCAGCGGCTTGCTCATCAGGAAATGGCCCCCGATGCCCTCGATCTCGAACTCCTCGCCTTCGGCGGCGAAGCCCGCATGCTCGTAGAAGTCACGCGCGCCGACCCGCGCGTTGCACCACAGCCGCGACGCCCCACGCTCCGTGGCGGCCCCCTCGATCGCCTCCAGCACGAGGGAGCCCAAACCGCGACCGCGCAGGTCGGGGCGTGTCGCCATGCCCTGATCCTCCAGTCCTGCGGCCTGGGATCGCGGGGGTTTGGATCGCGCATCAAGCTGCCGACCGACAGCACCTCCCCGTCCGCGCCGAGGGCCGCGAAGTGGAGCGTCGCGGCGTCCTCCTCAGACGCGTACATCGGCCGGTCCGGCGGCTCGTGCGGACGCAGCACGGCGAGCCGGAGAGGCCGTCCCGCTGCGGCGTCGACCGGGACGACGCGGATCGCTCCTGTGCCCGCGCTCACTCCCGCGCGCCGTCGACGGGGAGGCGCACGCGGAACACGGTCCGGCCCGGCTCGGAGTCGACGTTGAGGCTGCCGCGATGGCGGTCGACGACGATCCGCCTGGCGGTGTCGAGGCCGAGGCCCGTGCCGCGGCCGACCTCCTTGGTC
>DASWFM010000153.1:0-3241 GCA_036394235.1 Solirubrobacteraceae bacterium
GACGGGCGGTCCCGATTGGCTCACGATGTTCACATGCGGCGTTGGTTTCGCCCGCGCGGTGCCGCTGATCGCGCCAAACGCGATCAGGGCGAACACAGCGCCGGCCAGATATCGCGCGCGAACGCCGCCTCGCGGCCTGGAACTCCCTCTCGACAGCATCCTTCGAACCCTCCTCCTTCGATGGAACGCGGTAGGCGATCCCGGGGAGGTGGGCGGACTCCTGACGCATCATCCAATGCCAGAGCCCACTCCGCCTCGCCTGCGAGGCGCGCTGCCGCGAGCGCCGGGTTGTCCGCGGCGCGCACGGAGTCTATTGATCGCAAGCTCCAAAAATCAACCGAGACGCGGCGTGACCTCAGCTCTCGCCGGCGTCCGGCTCGGGCTGGCGCCGGGGCGGCTCGGCCGGGCAGCGCAGTCGACGCGCTTACTTCCGGGGGTTGTGGGTAACTCTCCGTTTGAGTCTCGACACGCGACGGCCAGCCTTGCCGCCGGCGTGCACAACCGAGACGGGAGAGGTTGCAGTCAAGTGTTGCCCGAGGGCGTCGATCGTTCGCCGCACGCAGCCCGGGGGCGGGATCGCGAGCCGCCGTTGATCGACCTGACCGAGTGCGACCCGCCCGCCGCGGTGCTCGAGCAGATGGCACACGCAGACGCGATCAACACCCGCCTGAGAGCGACCGGGCGGCAGTTGTGCTTCGCGCTCAGCCGCGACGGCTGCTCGCTTCAGATCGAGCTGTGTGACAGCTCCGGAAACCTGCTGCGGATCCTCTCGGCCGAGGAGGCACTCGAGATCGCCGCCGGTCGCCGGCTGCAATAGCCGAAGGTGCTCAGCGTTCGCCCGTACCGCGGCGCCACAGCACGACGTACCAGACCGCCACGGCGATCAGGACCCCGAGGGGCAGGACCAGCGTGAGGATCGAGCCGGTCAGGAAGCTCGAGGCGATCGTGATGACGAGGCTCGGCATGAGCTCCTCTCCTAGTGCCCGCCCGCCAGTCGGGGCGACTGGGTCGGCGCCGCGGCCTGCGGGACGAGCCAGCGGTGGACGTATACGAAGATGATCAGGACGAAGGTGATCGAGCCCGGGACCCACATCACGCCGGCGGCGACCTGCTGATCGGCGAGCGCCGAGATGCCGCCGGGCCGGGAGGCGAGGTGGGCGTAGTGCCCGTAGAGCGGGCTCGGCGCGATCGCCAGCACCACCGCGAGCGCCCAACTGACGGTCATCGCCGCGACCACGTAGAGCAGCCGCTGGGTGTCGCTCAGGGTGACCCGCAGGGGCGGCGAGGGGATCACCTGCTTGAACAGCACCACGGCGGATGCGAAGAACAGCGTGTGCTCGAGTGCGTGGATCGCGCTGCTCGACAGCGTCGCGTCGAACAGCACCGGCACGTGCCAGCCCAGCAGCACCGCCGAGAACAGGATCAGGGCACCCGCGGGGGAGCCGAGCAGGCGCGAGGCCGCCCGCAGCGGCGCCCAGCGGTCTCCGTGCAGGAAGGCACGGGCGAGCAGCCGGCGGCCGGAGAGCGGCAGCGCGCGCCACAGCCTCACCCATGGCCGCGCGAGCACGACGAGCGGCGCGGCGACGAGCATCAGCAGCACGTGTTGGACCATGTGCACCCAGAACAGCTTTTCGCTGAACGCGTCCAGCGGCGAGACGAGCGCCAGCGCGAGCACTCCGATCGCCGTGTAGAAGGCGGCGCTGCGCCGGCGCTGGGCCGCTGCCCGGAGGGGCGGCGTGACGGTGCGGCTGCTGCCGAGCGCGTACAGCACCGCGATCAGGACCAGGAGCGCCGCGGCCGGGTCGAGCGACCAGTCGGAGAGTCCCGGGGTGGACGGCGCCGAGGCGAGCACTACACCAGGTAGAGGACCGCGTACATGATCACGCCGATCGCAGCGAGGTAGCCCCAGTAGAAGACCGCCGCGTCGAGTCCCGGCGCGATCAGCCGGTCGGGGTCCTTGATGTCCCCGTCGGCGCCGGCCGGCCGGCGCGAGGCGCGCATCTCCGTTGCCGCCTGCGTCTCCAGCCAGTACATCGTGCAGAGCACCGCGATCAGGTAGAACGCCGTCCAGGCGCAGAAGACACTCGCGAAGGCGCCGTCGGTCGGGCCGAATTTCTGCACGGTGTACTCGATGCACTGCAGGGCGATTGCCGCGAGCCCGAGCACGACCGCGCCCCACGCGGGCCGGATCCAGCTGCCCGCCCGGCTCTTCATCGCCCGCCCGGCGAGCACCGCGAGCGCAGCGCTGAGCACCACGCAGACCACGAACGCCACGCCGAGGGCGGCGTTCGGTTTGATGTGCGCCGGGCGCCACATGTGTTCGACGTTCAGCGACCGCAGGTAGAAGTAGGAGAACAGGAAGGCGAGAAAGAAGAAGGTCGTCGCGCCGGCCAGCAGCCGAGCCGAGACCGCCAGCGCCCGGGCCCCCACGTCAGGTGGCTCCGGCGGGATCTCGACCCCGGGCCGGACCGGCGGCACCTGCAGCCCCATGGGCCGCTCTTCGTGGGGCAACGCCATCGCTCAGCCCCCCGCCCCCGCGGGCTGGACGCCCGGTGTGACCGTCAGCGGCGTGCCGTAGTCGTAGGGATCGGAGTCGAACACCGGGATCTGCTCGAAGTTGTTGACGGGCACCGGCGTCGGGACCTGCCACTCGATTGACTTCGAGCGCCACGGGTTCTGCTCGGCGGCCGCGCGCACGAAGATCAGCGAGTAGACGGCGTTGAACAGGAAGATCAGCATCGAGAAGCCGAGCACGAAGGCGGACACCGACACCCACACGTTGAGCGTGTGGAACTTCGGTTCGTAGAAGCTCACCCGGCGCGGCATGCCCTCGATGCCGAGCGCGAACAGCGGCAGGAAGGTCGAGTTGAAGGCGACGAACATCAACCAGAAATGGGCCTTCGCGAGCATCTCGTTGAACTTCAGCCCGAGCATCTTCGGGACCCAGTAGTAGATCGCCGCGAAGAAGGTGAAGATCAGCCCGCCCATGATCGTGTAGTGGAAGTGGGCCATCACGAAGAAGCTGCCGTGCTCGGTGGTGTCCGCCGGCACGTCAGACAGGAACACGCCCGAGATACCGCCGATAAGGAAATTGAAGAAGAAAGCAAGGCAGAACAGCATCGGGACGGTGAACCTGATCTTCGCCTTCCACAGCGTCCCCATGCCGACCAGGAAGATGAACCCGGTCGGTATCGAGATCAGCTCGGTGGTGAGCATGAACAGCGGCCGCATGTCCGGGTCG
>DASWFM010000154.1:0-14035 GCA_036394235.1 Solirubrobacteraceae bacterium
CCTTTGGCGTGCACCGTGTCGCCGAACCACCCGAACAGGTCCCGGACCGGCTTCAGCGCCTTGTTGGCGCCGTCCTGGATCGGCGAGACGGCGGTCAGGAACGTGCGCTGCACCCCGTGCAGGCTCCCTCCGCCCGACTCGCCGAAATAGGCGGTCAGCAGCAACAGGGACAGCACGAGGAGCAGCAATAGAACCGCTCGACGACGACGGACAGTCTTGTCGTACATCTGGGACTACCTTCCGGAGCGTTCAGGCCACAGAGTACCCGTGGGCGAACGCGACGTTACTCGTTGCCCTCCGCGAAGCGCGCCCGTCACCGGCGGCGGCGATTGCGGGAGGTGCGGTTGGAGCGGTGGATCGCCTCGAACTCCTCCAGCGAGCGGCCCGAGCCCACGGCGACGCAGGTCAGCGGCGACTCGGCGAGATGCGCCGGCATCTGGGTCTCCTCGCGCAAGCGCTCGTCGAGACCCTGCAGCAGGGAGCCGCCGCCGGCCAGCATGATCCCGCGGTCCATGATGTCCGAGGCGAGCTCGGGCGGGGTGCGGTCGAGCGTCTCCTTGACCGCGTCGATGATCTGGCTGAGGGGCTCCTCGAGCGCCTGGCGGATCTCCTCGCTCGTCAGCACGACGGTCTTGGGCAACCCCGCGACCATGTCGCGCCCTCGGATCTCCGCCTGCAGCTCCTCGTTCATCGGACATGCCGAGCCGATCTCGAGCTTCAGCTCCTCGGCGGTCTGCTGGCCGATCAGGAGCTTGTACTCCTTCTTCGCGTAGTTGATGATCGCCTCGTCCATCTCGTCCCCGCCGACGCGGATCGACTGCGAGACCACAATCCCGCCGAGCGAGATCACGGCGACCTCTGAGGTTCCGCCGCCGATGTCCACAACCATCGAACCCGTCGGCTCGCCGACGGGCAGCCCGGCGCCGATCGCGGCGGCCATCGGCTCCTCGATCAGGTAGGCCGTGCGGGCGCCGGCCGACAGGCAGGCCTCCTCGACGGCGCGCTTCTCCACTCCGGTCACACCCGACGGCACGCAGACGACCACCCGAGGGTGCGCCCAGCGGTTCTGGTGGACCTTCTGGATGAAGTGGCGGAGCATCTGCTCGGTCACGTCGAAGTCGGCGATCACGCCGTCCTTCAGGGGCCGGATCGCCTGGATCGTGCCCGGGGTGCGGCCGAGCATCCGCTTCGCCTCGATGCCCACCGCGTGCACTTCGCCGGAGCGTGAGTCGATCGCCACGACGCTCGGCTCGGACAGCACGATGCCGCGACCCCGCACGTAGACGAGGGTGTTCGCGGTGCCCAGGTCGACCGCCATGTCGCGGCCGCCGAACCCGGTCAGATAGCTGAAGACGCTCATATCGAGGAGGTGGCCGGCGCGGATCGCCGAGGCGTCGAGTGCCCTGCTCGGCACCAGCCCGCCGGCGCTGGGGCGCGCCCACCGGTCGGGGCAGTCTAGCGAACCCCCCTCGCCGTCCCGCAAACCCTGGGAGGTGAATTGCGCAGCGATTCGCCGTTCGCGCGCGGGCGTGCCGAGGACCGGCGGCCGAGCCCTCAGGCGGGGAGCGAGAGCTCGGGGCAGAGCCGCAGGAGCGCCCCCACGGGCAGCCCGACGACGTTCTCCACTTCGCCGTCGATGCGCTCGACGAGCCTCGCGCCGGCGCCCTGGATCGCGTAGCCGCCCGAACGCTCCCGCCACTCCCCGGTGCCGACGTACCACGTGAGCAACTCCTCATCGACCGCGCGAAACGTGACCGCGGTGCTCGCCAGCGCCGTGCGCTCCTCCTCGCCGACGAGCACCGCGAGGCCGCTGATCACCCGCTGGGTGCGCCCGGCGAGCGCGCGGATCGTGTCGGCCGCCTGGCGCTCGTCGGCCGGCTTGCCGTAGATGCGCCCGTCCAGCGCGACGATCGTGTCGCAGCCGATGATGATCTCCGGCGTGCCGGCCCTGCGCACGGCCCGGGCCTTGCGGAGCGCGTTCTCCAGCGCCACGGCCTCGGGCTCTCCCTCTTCGAGCTCGGCTACGGTCGACACCCTCACGCTGAAGTCGAGCTTTAGCCCGGTGAGGATCTCGCGCCGCTGCGGCGAACGCGAGGCCAGTACGAGGGGGAGCGGCGGCGTGGCTCTAGAGCTCGCCGAAGAACAGGGAGGCCTCGCGCGTGGCCGACTCCGGCGAGTCCGAGCCGTGCACCATGTTGGTGCCCATCTCGATCGCGAAGTCGCCGCGAATCGAGCCGGGGGCCGCCTCCAGGGGGTTGGTCGCGCCGATCAGCTGCCGCGCCGCCCTGACGGCGTCGGGGCCCTCGAGCACCATCGCCAGGATCGGGCCCGAGGTGATGAAGTCGACGAGCTCCCCGAAGAACGGCCGCTGGGCGTGCTCGGCGTAGTGCTGCTCGGCAAGCTCCCGCGTGACCGTCATGTGGCGAAGGGCGACGATCTTCAGCCCCTTGCGCTCGAAGCGGGCGATGATCTCGCCGCTGAGAGAACGGGCGAAGGCGTCGGGCTTTACGAGGATCAGCGTGCGGTCCATGTGTTCCTTTGCTGGAGGGATCGGATCAGGTGGGTCGCGCGCGCCCGCCGGGACGGGTGGAGCGTCCCGCGTTCGAGCGTCCTTTCGGACGCGTGCGCGTCGCCCCCTCGGCCGCTGCGACCGGCGCAGCCGGGGCGGTGGGCTCGGCCTCGCGCTCCTCGGCGAGCGGCCGCTCGAGCTCGATCTGCTCCTCGGCCTTGCCGGCTTTGGCGGGCGCGGCGCGGCGGCGCCGCGAGCGCGAGCCACCGATGCCCGGCACGTCCGCCTCGCAGTACGGGCAGATCGTCCAGGTCTGATCGAGCGGGCGGCTGCAGTTGACGCAGCGCTCCTTGAGCTTGCGCAGGCAGCTGGGGCAGCGGACGAAGTCGGCCTCGATGCGGTAGTCGCAGTGCGGGCACAACGACTGGTCGATCTGGTGCAGACGCGCTTCGGCGGCCTGCGTCTCGAGCTCGCGCTCGTGGACATCCTCGAGGTACTCGGGCGGCCGCAGGACCACGTAGATGATCGGGCCGACGAACGGGAACACGGCGGCCGCCGTCGCGCAGTAGATCAGGATCGGATCCTCGATCCGGCGACGGGCGTCGGCGAAGGTCCAGTAGATCAGCGAGAGATACAGGACCGCGACGAAAAGGATCAGCAGGTCGACGGCCAGGTTCAGACCGCTGCTTTCGATTCCGAAAAACGCGATCGGCATCATCAGCCGGACGAGTTTAGAGAAACAGGCGGCCGAATCCGTAGCCGGCAGCGAAGAACACGAGGATCACAAGCGCCACGATCAGGGCCACGGCGCCGATCATCGTGAGCACTGAGGGGCCGTCGTCGTTCATCTCCCGGCGCCTCCGCCGCGACCGGCATCGAGCACCGCGGTGTCCGGGCCCGGCGAGTCGATGTGGTGCTCTCCGAGCAGGCCGAGGATCTCGCCGACGAGATACACCGAGCCGGTTGCGAGCACGCCCGCCCCGTTCGCCGCGGCCCACTCGCGAGCGTCTCGCAGGGCGCGCTCGGGGCGTGGCTCGCAGATCGTGTCGAGGAAGCCCAGCTGGCGCGCTTGCGACTCGAGCGCCGCGGGCGAGAGCGCGCGGTCGCCGGGTGGCGCGGTGAACCACGCGCGCGAGCAGGCCGGCAGCAGCAGGCGCAGCATGCCGGCCGCATCCTTGTCCTCGAGCACCCCCATCACGAGCGCCGGCGGAATCCCGCCGAAGACGTCATCCATCGCCTCCACGAGGGCCGTGACGGCGTCCGGGTTGTGCGCGCCGTCCACCACGGTGAGAGGGTGCTCGCCTACGACCTGCAGGCGGCCCCGCACCTCCGTGGCGAGCGCCGCGTCGCGGACCGCCTGCTCGTCGAGCTCGATGCCCGCCCCGCGCAGATAGGCGGCGGCGGCGGCGCGCGCGACGGCGAAGTTGCGTCGCTGGAACGGGCCCCGAGAGGCCACTCCCAGCTTCGCGTCGAGCGGCGAGGCCGTGATGATCTCCGCGTCGCGTTCGGTCGCGACCCGCTCGGCCACGACGAGCGCCTCGGGCGCGAGGCCCTCGCCGAGCACGAGCGTCGCGCCCGGCCTCACCACCGCGAGCTTCTCCTCGGCGATGTCGGTGATCGTCGGGCCGAGCCAGCGGGTGTGCTCGAGCCCGACGTTGGTGAGCACCGTGACGGCCGCCGCCACCACGCTCGTCGCGTCGTAGCGTCCGCCGAGCCCTGCCTCGACCACGCCGACCTGGACCCCATGCCGCGCCAGCTCCCAGAGCGCCGCGGCCGTGAGCAGTTCGAACTGCGTGACGTGGTCGTCGTCGGCGAGCGTGCGGTTGACCTGCTCGGCGGCCCGGTCGGCGCGGGCGATGGCCGCGCTGAAGCTGGCCGCGTCCAGCTCGCGCCCGTCGATCAGGATCCGTTCGCGGTAGCCGATCAGGTGGGGCGAGGTGTAGGCGCCCGTGAGCAGGCCGTGACGCTGGAGGATCGCCGCTGTCATGCGCGTCGTGGACGTCTTGCCGTTGGTGCCGAGCACCTGGATCGTGTCGTAGGCGCGCTCGGGCGAGCCGAGTGCGGTCATCATCCGCCGCATCCGGTCGAGCCCGAAGCGCATCCCGAACAGCTCCAGCGAGCGCAGCCGGCCCTCGGCCCGCGCCTCGCTCCAGGCCTCCTCGCGTCCCCGGTTACGGTCCATCGCGCTGCCCGCCCCTTCGAATCCGGCCCTAGGCGTCGGGGTGCTTGCGCAGGTACTCGACGAACAGCGGGCGTAGTAGCTCCCCGAGTTCGCCCTCGCCGCTGTGGAGCGCGTCTTTGATCAGCCCTTTCGAGAACTGGATGTCGAAATCGGCCTCGCCCTGGTCGCCGCGCGCAGTCTCGGCGGCCGGGATCGCCTGCAGGATCGACCAGAAGAACTTCACGTCGAGGTGGCGCTCGGCCCGCTTGACGGCGCGGTCGTGCAGCTCTTCCGTCGAGAGCGCTTCGAGCGCGTCGGCCGTCTCGCCCGCCATGCCGCTTCCAGGCGCCGCAGCGGCGCCTAGGTGCCCCGCCGCCGTCGCCGGCGGCCGCGCACCGCTCGCAACGCCATCAGCTCCTTGCCCATGCCCTTCAGATCGAGCTTGCCGGCGAGCTTGCGCAGTTCCCTGCGCTGCTTGGAACTGAGCGTGTTGATGCGTCCGCCGGACTCGGCCAGCAGCGCTTTGATGCGTTCGCGGTCCTTCGACGAGAGCCCTCTCCAGCGGCGGCCTACGACCACCACTGCCTGCAGGATCGCGGCCCACGGGACCGCCTTGGCTTTCTCGACCCGCGTTGAGCTCTGCTTGGCACCCCGTGACATGTGGCCGATGGTAGCGGCTGGCCGGACCGCGGCGCCTCGCGGGCGTGCGCGCGGGGGCGCAGCGCGTCAGCGCCCGCGGCTCAGGCTGACTCCTGCCGCGGAGAGGCGTCGGCCTCTTCGGGGGCCGCTTCGGTGACCAGCGTCGGCGTCAGGCCCTTCTCCACCGTCTCCTTCGTCACCACGCACTTCTTGACGTCGCGCCGGGAGGGCAGCTCGAACTGAACCTCGAGCAGGATCTCCTCGATGATCGAGCGCAGCCCGCGGGCGCCGGTTTCGCGTTCGAGGCCCTTTTCGGCGACGGCGATCAGGGAGTCCTCGCTGAACACCAGCTCGATGCCGTCGAAGGCGAAGAAGCGCTGGAACTGCTTGGCGAGGGCGTTGCGGGGCTCGACCAGGATCGAGACGAGGTCGTCGCGGGTGAGCTGGTGGACGGCGCTCATCACCGGCAGGCGGCCGATGAACTCGGGGATCAGGCCGTACTCGATCAGGTCCTCCGGGAGGCAATGCTCGAAGATTTCGCCGGTGTCGCGCTCGGCCTTGTCCTCGATCGCAGCGGCGAAGCCGACGCCTTTGTGGCCGATGCGCCGCTCGATCACCTTGTCGAGGTTCGCGAAGGCACCCCCGCAGATGAACAGCACGTTGGTGGTGTCGATCGTCAGGAACTCCTGGTGGGGGTGCTTGCGCCCGCCCTGCGGCGGCACCGACGCGGCGGTCCCCTCGAGGATCTTCAACAGCGCCTGCTGCACGCCCTCCCCGGAGACGTCACGAGTGATCGACGGGTTGTCGGCCTTGCGCGCGATCTTGTCGACCTCGTCGATGTAGATGATCCCCGTTTCGGCCTTCTTGACGTCGTAGTCGGCGGCCTGGATCAGCTTCAGGAGGATGTTCTCGACGTCCTCGCCGACGTAGCCGGCCTCGGTCAGGGCCGTCGCGTCGGCGATCGCAAAGGGCACGTTGAGGATCCGTGCGAGGGTCTGCGCGAGCAGCGTCTTGCCGCAGCCGGTTGGGCCCAGCAGCAGGATGTTCGACTTCTGCAGCTCGATGTCGGAGTCCCCCGACATCATCATCTGGACGCGCTTGTAGTGGTTGTAGACGGCGACCGAGAGGGTGCGCTTGGAGGGATCCTGGCCGACCACGTACTCGTCGAGCACGTCGTAGATTTCCCGCGGCTTGGGGAGGCTCTCTATGTCGAAGGCCGGCGGGGCCGCGAGCTCCTCGTCAATGATCTCGTTGCAGAGATCGATGCACTCGTCGCAGATGTACACGCCGGGGCCGGCGATCAGCTTCTTGACTTGCCGCTGGGACTTGCCGCAGAAGCTGCAGAGGAGCTGCTCATTGGAGTCTGTCGGTCTGGCCATATCCCCTGCGCTCCCGCTCTCCGACCGCGTGACCGGCGCTAGTGCTCCGAGATCACGCGATCGATGATGCCGTAGTCCTTCGCCTCCTCCGAGCTCATGAAGTAGTCGCGCTCGGTGTCCTTGCCGACCTGCTCGAGGTCTTTGCCCGTGTGCTTGGCGATGATCTCGTCGAGCCGATTGCGCACGTCGATGATCTCTTTGGCGTGGATCTCGATGTCGGTCGCCTGACCCTGGAAGCTCGAGGACACCTGATGGATCAAGATCTTCGCGTTGGGCAGCGCCATGCGCTTGCCGTGTGCGCCGCCCGCGAGCAGCAGTGCGCCCATCGACATCGCGATGCCGACGCAGATCGTCTGCACATCGGGCTTGATGAACTGCATCGTGTCGTAGATCGCCAGGCCCGCGTAGACGGAGCCACCCGGCGAGTTGATGTAGATCGAGACGTCCTTCTCGGGGTCCTCGGACTCCAGGTGAAGGAGCTGAGCCACGATCAGGTTGGCGATCTGGTCGTCCACGGGCGTACCGAGGAAGATGATGCGCTCGTTGAGCAGCCGGCTGTAGATGTCGAAGGCACGCTCGCCGCGCGAGGTCTGCTCAACAACCATTGGGACAAGTGGGCTCATGGTCTCGCTTTGTTTGCCAACGCCTGACGGATTCCTCTAGAGGCTAGCGATCTGGCGTCCACAGCCGGCCGGCCTGCTCGGAGCCCTCGACGGAGGACCCCGACGCGGGGTCGTCCTTGCCGGGGGTCCACAACTTCTCGCGCGCCTCGGCCTGCGCGAGCGGGATCGGCTTGGCGGCGGCGGAGATCACGTCGATCGCCTCGCGGGCAGCGAGGTCCTCGCGCACGTCCTCCAGGCGGCCGGCGCCGCGCAGGTCCTCGAGTAGCGTCTGCGGCTCGACCCCCTCGCGTTCGGCGGTCGGGGCGAGCGCTTCGAGCACCTCCTCGTCGCTGGGGCTGATCCCCTCGGCGTCCACCACGGCGGTGATCACCGCCTCGCGCCGCAGCGCCTGCTCGGCTTCCGGCTGCATCTCGGCGAGGATGTCCGGCTCGGAGCGCCCGCTGATCTGCAGGTAGGCCTCGCGCGAGATTCCGCGGTGGCTCAGCGAGTGGATCATCCGCTCCCACATCTCGCGGGCGCGGGCGGACGCGAGCTCGGCGGTGACGGGGACCTTGGCCTGCTCGACGGCTGCGTCGAGGGCGGCCTGGCGGAACTCGGCCTGGACGCGCTCCTCCTCGGCCTCGAGGATCCTCTCGCGGATGTCCTGGCGCAGCTCGGCGAGATCGTCGAAGCCGGCGTCGACGGCGAAGTCGTCGTCGAGCTCGGGCAGCTCCTTGACCTTCACCTCCTTGACCGTCACGGCGAAGGATGCGTCGCGCCCCGCGAGGTCGCCGTTGGGGTAGTCGCCGGGGAAGGTCACCGACAGGGCCCGCTGCTCACCGGCCTCCGCGCCGAGCAGTCCCTCCTCGAAGCCCGGGATGAGGTTGCCCGAGCCGAGCTCGATCAGCTGGTCGCGGCCCTCGCCGCCCGCGAAGGGCTCCTCGCGGCCGTCCTCGCCGGTCAGCGTGCCGAGGTAGTCGATTACGAGGAAATCTCCCTCGACGGCTGGGCGCTCGGCGGTCTGCAGGCGCGCGAGCCGGTCGCGCAGCGCTTCCACCTCCTGCTCGACCCGCTGCTCCTCGACCTGCGGCTCGGCGCGGCCCACCTCGAGGCCCTTGTACTCGCCGAGCTCGGCCTTGGGCAGCACGCCGATCTCGATCGAGAACTCGAGCGCCTCGCCCTGGGGAGGCAGGTGGCCCATGTCGATGTCGAGCGTCGGATCGCCGACGGTGACGATGCCCGCGGTGGCGATCGCGTCGGAGTACCAGCTCGAGAGCGTGTCGCGGACGGCTTCCTCGAGGATCGCTTCGCGTCCCATTCGCTGGATAACGAGCGGCGCCGGGACCTTGCCCTTGCGGAATCCGGGGAGCTTCAGCTGGCTGCCGAGCTGGCGGGCCTTGCGCTCGACGCGGCCCTCGACCTCCGCCGGCTCGACCTCGACCTGCAGACGGACGCGGGAGTCGCCGAGGTCGGTCAGCGTTGTCTTGAGGGCGCTCGCCACCATCGCCACGATACCGTGCGGCCGTGAGCCGACGCCAGCGCGGATCCGCGGCCCGGCGCCTGGAGGCGCGCTTCTGGACGGGACCGGTCGGGCACCTCCTGGGAGGGGGCATGGACGTGCTCGGCGCGCTCGCGCGAGCGAGCTGGCGGCGCCTGCGAAGTCGCTGACGGAGGCGGCGCCGAGGGCCCACGGCGCGCCGAAGCCGCTGATGGCGGCCCCGTCCGCGGGCCGGACGGCCTGCCCGCGAATCGCGACGGGGCGCCGGCCTCTGCGGCCCTGCGCCCCGTCGGTGCTTCGGACGGCCTGCCTCGTTAGGCGGCGGCGTGCTGCTGGACCGTGCCGCCGAAGGCCGGCTGCACGCCGCGGGGCAGCACCAGCACGGCTGAGGTGGCGATTTCGATCAGGTGTTCCGCGGAGGCGCTCAGCCACACCTTGCCCTGCGGCGCGTCGGCCCGGGAGTCGACCACGAGCAGGTCGGTGTCCTCGCCGGCGACCGGCGTGAGCTGGGCGCCGAATGCGGCGGCCAGCGCCTCAGCGGTCTGGCGGGCGCCGCCGTCGCCGTCGCCGACGGCGACGATGCGGCTGATCGAGGAGGAGTTCTCGGCGAAGTCGACCGGCGCGATCGCGACGGCCGTGCGGCCACCTTCGAGCAGGCGCTGGGCGGAGTTGCCGATCGAGACGTGGCCCTTGGCGGTGTGGGAGTCCGAGCAGAACACGATCACGTCGGCGTTCTCGCTCACGGCCAGCGCCGCGAGTCCCTCAGGCGTCGAGCGGTCGGTGACGACGTGCGTCGGGGCGTTCGGGTCCCCGAGCAGCGACAGGCCGCGGTTCAGGATGCCCTGGGTGTCGCCCACCGAGTCCTCGGTGTGGCGGACGTAGGCGAGGGCCACCTGTCCGCCGGCCTGCGCGAGCAGGCGGCCGAGCGCTACGGCGTCGTCCTCGTTGGCGGTGCCGTCGTAGGAAATGATGATCTTTGCAGGCATTTAGCGTTCTCCTTGGCTTGGCCGGGATCTCCGGCGGAAGTTCTTCTCTCGTTCTTCTTCGGTTCATCTTGGCAGCCGCCTGCCATCAGCTCCAATGATCTTCTTTATCTCTATCATTAGATCTACTAATGCTCAATGTCGCCCGTCTGAGAATTCTTCGGGAGGTCGCCCACTGCGGCTCGATCTCCGCTGCGGCGAGCGCGCTCTCCTACACCCAGTCGGCCGTCTCCCAGCAGATCGCCGCGCTCGAGTCCGAGACCGGCCTGACGCTGCTCGAGCGCCATCCGCGCGGCGTCAGCCTGACGGCGGCGGGACAGGCGCTGGTGGGCCACGCCGAGGGGATCCTTACACGGCTGGAGGCTGCCGAGGAGGCGATGGCGGCGATCGCCGGCCTGCGCGGCGGCCGCCTGCGAATGGCATCCTTTCCCACCGCCGGCGCGACCCTCATGCCCCGCGCGATCGCGAGCTTCCGCGCGGCCTATCCCGGCGTCGAGCTGAGCCTCGCCGAGGGGGAGCCGGTGGAGATCGCGCCGCGCCTGCGCGCCGGAGAGCTCGACCTCGCGCTGCTCTTCGAGTTCGAGGGCGAGAGCCTCGTAGGCGAGCGGATGACGAGGGCAGAGCTGCTCGAGGACCCGATGTTCCTGGCGCTCCCCCGTAGCCACCGCCTCGCCACCCGCCGGCGGCTGCGCCTCGAGGACCTGAGCGGCGAGGCCTGGGTACAGACCTCCCAGGCGAGCCCCTGCGCGCGTCACGTCGTGCGCTGCTGCCATGCAGCCGGCTTCGAACCGAACGTGGCCTTCGAGAGCGACGACTACCAGACGGTCCAGGGGCTCGTCGCCGCCGGCGTCGGCGTCGCGCTGATCCCCCGCATGGCGCTGTCCGCGGTGCGTGACGACGTCACGATCCGCTCCCTCTCCCCCAGCCCTCCCGTCCGCCGGGTGATCGCCGCGGCTCCCGCCGGCGCGCGGCTCGTGCCCGCGGCCAACGCGATGCTGGGCATCCTCCAGGAGGTCGCTCGGAACGACGGCGGCGAGCAGCCGGCAGCCGCTTGACCGGCATCTGGCGGCGGGGACGGCGCCGCTCCTTAAAACACCCGGGGCGCCCCGCGTCGTGCGGAGCGCCCCGGTGCTACTGCCGTCTAACCGAGAGGGTCAGAAGGCTGCGACCAGGAGCTTGCCCATGGCCTTGTAGCCCTTGGCTGTCGGGTGGATGTCACCGTTCGACAGCACGTGTTTTTCTACGTCGCACATTTCGGTGTACTTGCAGATAGCCGAGACTTCCTTTTTGATCTTCTGTCCCTTTTCCTTGGAGGTTTCGCCTTCTTTGTAGAGCGCGGCCTCCGGGTTGACGAGCGGCAGTGTCGGGGCGATGTGGATGTTCGGGTCGCCCGAGACGAGCCCTTCGAGGTCTTCGTTGAGGACTTTCACGAGCGCGTCGCTGCCGAACAGAAGCGTCCCAAAGGGGTTGTAGAACCCGAGGATCACGATTTTGCCCGAGTAGTTGGCCCCTTCAGGGCTACGCAGCGTTTCGATCGTGGCGCCGATGTCCGTGAGGATGTGTTTGATCAGCCCGCCTTCGTAGGCGAAGCCTTCCAGCCCCGCTTCGTGTTCGGCGCACTGCAGGATGCTCGAGAAGCCGTTCGCTTCGCGATAGACGCTCGACTGGCATTTGCCGAGCACGTGGAGCTCGTCGTTGCTACCGATCTGCAGCGAAACGGCGGTCACGGATTTTTCTTTGATCAGCGAGATCGCCTCTTCGAGCTGCGAGGTCGTGTGACCGAATTCCGTCTTCAGCGGAAAGCCCTGGCTCGGTAGCAGGTTGTGGTAGGCGCATGGCGAGTATTCCGCGCCTTTGCCGCCCAGCAGCCCGCCGATCAGGCCGCCGCTGGTCTCGCCTGGGCAGCCGAGGTTGACGGTCGCGAGTTCGTTCCCGGCTTTCTTTTCGGTCTTCGCGAGCTTCCCGCCGAAGTAGCCGACAAAGCCGGGTTCGAACGAAGAGGCCGGCTCGCAGAGGGCCTTGTCTGTGTAGGCGAGTTCCGTTTCGGCTTTTTCGGCCGCTTCGACGCCCGCCGTGCAGTTCGCTGCGTTGGTGACTTTGTTTTCGTTGAAGGTCTTCGCTTTGTAGCCGAAGCTCAGCGAGTCGCCGAGCGCGACGTACGCGGTCGGTTTCAGCGGTTCTTTCGTGGCGCTGGCGACCGACGCGAACAGCGCCGAGGCCAACAGGGAGACCGCCATCAGGCAGCCCAGCAGTCGGAACGACCGCATCCAGCCATTCTTGGCTGACATTTTCACTCTCCTCGTTGTCTCTGCGGACCATGCCCGCAGATCCCCTCCGCCTCGGCACGACCCCTCTCGTTGTGGACCCGTCGATGGGCCCGGCTTCGACCCCTCGAGCCTCAGCCAGCAGGCAACATAGACGCGCCCTATTTAGATGTCAAGCGGTAAGCGGCACCTGAAGCGGACCGGGGCCCGCTCCGTGGAGCAGGGTGCAGGCTCGCGTTCCTGCCGTCCGGGGCGGCTGCGATGTTTGATGGCCGCCCACGGACAGGAACAACGCGAATGACAGTACTGCTGGCGATACTCGGAGTCCTGCTCGGCGCGCTCGCCGCGACGCTGCTGGCGCGCGGCGGACGTCAGCGGCTGCGCGACGAGCTGAAGTCGATCTCGCTGGATGTGATGGCCCAGACCGGCGCGACACTCGCCCAGAGCGTGGCCGAGTCGCGGGGCGCCGACCAGGAGCGGGCGGCCGGCGAGCTGGCGATGCGCACCGAGGAGATCAAGGGCCTCGTGATGCCCGTCCAGGAGAAGCTCGGCCGCATGGAGAGCGAGATCTCACGGCTCGAGCGAGAGCGCCGCCAGGCCCAGGGGGAGCTGTCGCAGATGCTGCGCCAGCTCGGCGAGGGCGTCGGCACGCTGCGCCGCGAGACCGGCAACCTCGTCTCGGCCCTGAAGCGGCCCTCGACGCGGGGCTCCTGGGGAGAGATCCAGCTCCGCAACGTCGTCGAGATGGCCGGCATGGTCAGCCACTGCGACTTCGTCGAGCAGAGCACGATCGAGACGAGCGAGGGCATGCTGCGGCCGGACATGCTCGTGAAGCTTCCCGGCGAGAAGCTCGTCGTGGTTGACTCGAAGGTGCCGCTGGACGCCTACCTGTCGGCGCTCGAGGCGGAGCGAGACGACGAGCGAGAGGCCCATGGCGTGCGTCACGCCCGCCAGACGCGCGAGCACATCGTGAAGCTCGCCTCGAAGGGCTATCAGCGCCAGTTCGACTCGACGCCCGAGTTCGTTGTCATGTTCGTGCCCTCCGACGGCATCTACCAGGCGGCCCTCGCGGCCGACCCCGGCCTGATCGAGTACGGCGTCTCCCAGCAAGTCCTGATGGCGACGCCCACGACCCTGATCGGGCTGCTGTGGGCCGTCCACTACGGCTGGCGCCAGGAGCTGATCGCGGAGTCGGCACGCGAGATCGCGGCGGACGCCAGGGAGCTGCACCAGCGCCTGGCGCGCTTCGTCGCACCCTTCGCCAAGGCCGGGCGCCAGCTCTCCTCGGCGGTTTCCGCCTACAACGAAGCGGTCGGCTCCTTCGACACCCGCGTCGTGCCTCAGGTCAGGCGCATCGAGCAGGCGGGCGCCTCCTCGGAGCGGGAGGTCGAGTCACCGCCGCCGCTGGAGATCACCGCGCGGGTGATCGCGACGCAGGCCGAGCTCGAGGAGGGCCTGCGGGAGCGAGGCCACGAGCTGCAGGCCGAGCGGCTCGGTCCGCGGCGGATCGCCTCCGGCGGCTGAGCTCGATCACGCACAACGTGACCGCCACGGGGACGGTCGCGGGGAGCTCGTGGACGGCGAAGAACAGCAGGTCGAAGCACACCGCGAGGACCGCTGCGAGCAGCGCGGGGCGCGATTGAGACCCCGCCCGCCCGGCGCCTTCGGCGGCCAGCAGGCCGCCGAGCACGGCGGCCACGAAGAGGTCGCCGTAGCCCATCACCGCGGAGCCGAACGTCGCGCTCTGGAGCCGCGGCAGCCCGGCCGCGGGATGGGCCGCGTTGAGGGCGTCGTTGGGCGCCTGCAGCAGGTCGGACACCACCAGCGCGGTGTCGGCGAGCGCCATCGCCACGATCCCCACGGCGAGCCAGCGCCGCGGCGTGATCGCGCCGAGCAGTGAGCCGAGCGCAACGCAGCTGAGGCCAGAGAGAAGCGTCGCGGCGCCGTCGCCGGCGAGGCCGCCGCGATCGGCCCAGGCGAGCCCGAACAGCGCGCCCGCC
>DASWFM010000155.1:0-4112 GCA_036394235.1 Solirubrobacteraceae bacterium
GCGAGCTTGTGCGCATTGCCGACATCGCGCGTCCATACACCCGCGGCGAGACCGTAGTCGCCGGCGTTGGCGCGCTCGGCGACCTCCTCGAGGGTGTCGTAGGGAGACGCCACGAGCACCGGGCCGAAGATCTCCTCGCGGGAGATGCGCAGCTCGTCGGAGGTCGTGCTGAACAGGGTCGGCGCGACGAAGTAGCCGCCGCTCTCCGACAGCGCCGCCTCGCCGCCGGTGAGGACCTCGGCGCCCTCCTCGACGCCCGACGCGATGTAGGAGAGGACCCGCTCCTGCTGCTCGGCGGAGACCAGCGGGCCGAGCTGGGTGGCCCCGTCGAGCCCCGGCCCGAGCTGCGTCGCCGCGGCGGCATCCGCGAGCGCCGAGAGGACCTCGTCGTAGCGGTCGGCCGGGATGAACAGCCTGGAGCCGGCGTTGCAGGCCTGGCCGGAGTTGAAGTAGATCGCCTGGAAGGACCCCTTGATCGCGGCCTCGATGTCGGCGTCTGGCAGGATCACGTTCGGCGACTTGCCGCCGAGCTCGAGTGTCACGCGCTTCAGGGCCCGGCCGGCCTTGGCGCCGATCTCGCGGCCGACGGCGGTCGAGCCCGTGAAGGCGATCTTGTCGACGTCCGGATGGTCGACGAGCGCGGCGCCTGTCTCACCGTCGCCGGTGATCACGTTCAGAACGCCCGGCGGGAAGCCGACCTCGAGCGCGAGCTCGCCGAGGCGCAGGGCGCTCAGCGGTGTCTGCTCGGCGGGCTTCAGCACGATCGTGCAGCCCGCGGCGAGGGCCGGGCCCAGCTTCCAGGCCGCCATCAGCAGCGGGAAGTTCCAGGGGATGATCTGCCCGCACACGCCGACCGGTTCGCGGCGCGTGTAGCAGTGCATGTTCGGGGCCGTCACCGGCAGCACGGCCCCCTCGATCTTGGTCGGCCAGCCGGCGAAGTAGCGGATGTGGCCGACCGCTCCGGCGACATCCACGTACTGGGCGAGGCCGACGGGCTTGCCGTTGTCGAGTGACTCGATCTGCGCGAACTCCTCGGCGTGCGCTTCCAGCGCGTCGGCCAGCGCGTGCATCAGCCGCTCACGGCCGGACGCGGGCATCGAGCCCCACGGCCCCGAGGCGAACGCCTCGCGTGCGGCGGCGACCGCGCGAGCGACGTCCTCCGCGCCGCCCTGGGCGACCTCGGCGATCTCGCGGCCGGTGGCGGGGTCGATCGTCGCGAAGGTGCGTCCGTCGGCGGCCTCGAGGTGCTCGCCGCCGATCAGCAGCCGGTGCGAGCGGGAGATGAAGTCACGCGCTGGAGCGCTGAGCGCGTCGGGCAGGGCGTCTGCGGAGATAGTGGTCATCGCTGGAGCCTACCTCGGCGGCGCTCGAAACAGCCCCCGCCCAGCTGCAGAAAACCCTTATGCTGGCGCCCATGGCCGAGCCCTCCAAGGCCGTGCTGATAACAGGCTGCTCGACCGGCATCGGCCGTGCGACGGCGCTGCGGCTGGCGGGGTCGGGCTGGAAGGTGTACGCGACCGCGCGCCGTCCCGAGACGATCGCCGACCTCGCGCAGGCGGGAGCCCGAACGCTGGCGCTCGATGTCACCGACGAGGCCTCGATGAGCGCGGCCGTCGCCGCCGTCGAGGAGGCCGAGGGCGCGGTCGGCGTGCTGATCAACAACGCCGGCTACAGCCAGGGCGGCGCCGTCGAGACGGTGCCGATCGACTCCGCGCGCCGCCAATTCGAGACGAACGTGTTCGGCCTCGTTCGCCTCACGCAGCTCGCGCTGCCGAAGATGCGCGAGCAGCGCTGGGGCAAGGTCGTCAACCTGAGCTCGATGGGCGGGCGCCTCACGTTCCCCGGAGGCGGCTGGTATCACGCGACCAAGCACGCCGTCGAGGCGCTCTCCGACGCTCTGCGCTTCGAGGTCAAGGGCTTCGGGATCGACGTGATCGTGATCGAGCCCGGCCTGATCACGACCGAGTTCGGCGAGGCCGCCGCGAGCGCGATGGCCGACGTGTCGAGCTCGGTCGACGAGGGCCCCTATGCGGCTTTCAACGCCGCCGTGGGCGCCATCACGAAAGGCGCCTACGAAGGGCCGATGCGCAGGCTCGGCGGTGGGCCGGACACGGTCGCCAAGGCGATCGAGCGGGCGATCACCGCGCGTCGTCCTCCAGCTCGGGTGACGATCACCCCTTCGGCGAAGATCTTGCTCGCGACGCGCAAACTGCTCAGCGACCGCGCCTGGGATGCGGCGATGCGCAGGCAGTTTCCGCAGCCGCGCTCCGGGGCATGACGAGCGAGTCGCCGACTGACGTGGGCGACTCGCTCGTCACGCCCTCCGCTTACCGATAAGGACAACGCTCCTCTGCCGCGCCGCGGCCGCAGACGGGCATCAGGCCTCGGTGCCGCTCAGGCGGCGGTTAGGCGACCCTGCGCCGGCGCTCGCTCGCGGCGCCCGCGGCGGAGTGCAACGGCGCCGGCGCGCCCAGCTGGAAGCCCTGCGCGTAGTCGACGTCGTAGGCGCGGAGCATCGCGATCGTCGGCTCGTCGCCCACGAACTCGGCGATCGTCTCACGGCCCATGCCGCGCACGATCCTCGCGATGGCCCGCACGACGAGCTGGTCGGTGCGTGAGGTGGGCAGCTCGCGGATGAAGTCGCCGTCGATCTTGAGGTGGCTGAAGGGGAGCCGCTTCAGGTACTGAAAGGAGCCGAAGCCGGCGCCGAAGTCGTCGAGCGCGAGGCCGCAGCCGAGCTCGAGGACCCCCGCGCAGAAGCTCCGCGCGCTGTCCATGTCGGAGATCGCAGCGGTCTCGGTGATCTCGATCGCGAGCCGCTCCGGGGCGACCTCGTGGCGCGCGAGGGTCGCGGCGATGTAGCGGAGCATCCAGGGGTCGGTGACCGACAGCGCCGAGAGGTTGATCGCGATCGTCGTGTGACCCATCGCGGGGTCGCGTCCCAACAAGCGGACGACACGGCCCAGCACCATGCGGTCGATCTCGCGGATCAGCCCGTAGCGCTCGGCGGCCGGCAGGAACAGCGCGGGGGCGGTGAGCTCTCCCCCCGGGCCGTCGGCGAGGCGCAGCAACGCCTCGTAATGGGAGATGCGGCCGTCGCGCAGCGAGACGATCGGCTGGAAATGAAGCTCGAAGCGCTCCTGCTCGAGGGCGCGGCGCAGGCGGGCGACCCACGGGCGGCTGTGGAGGCCGGCAGGCGAGTAGCTCGAGGACCACGCCGCACCCGGGCCATGCGGGGCGGCCAGACGGAACGCGCGGCCGCGCGCGGGGGCGTTCAGCGAGATCCGCCGGGCGGCGCGGGTCGAGCTCGAAGTGCTCATCGCCCGGTTGATTTCGACGGCTCGCCCGCCCCACCTGCGGACGACAGCCGCCGTGCGTTCAGCTTGCGGAGGACGCGGGGTACGGTCTTCGGGCGCGATCGGAGACGACCAGCAGCAGCGCCACGAGCACGAAGTTCATGACGACCGAGGAGCCGCCGTAGGCGACGAACGGCAGCGTTACGCCGGTTAGGGGAATCACTCGCGTGACGCCGCCGACGATCACGAACACCTGCAGAGCGATCACGAAGGACAGGCCCGTTGCGAGCAGCTTCGAGAAGGAGTCGCGCGCGAGCACGGCCGTCTTCAGCCCGCGGGCGACGAGCATCAGGAACACGAGCAGCAGGGCGGCGCCCCCGAGCAGCCCGAGCTCGTTCACGATCACCGCGTAGATCATGTCGCTTTCCGGCACGGGCAGGATGAAGCTTTTGACGAAGTGGTGGGGCGAGACTTCGGTGCTGTACTGAAGCAGCGAGCGGTCGAAACCGGTGCCGAGGAAACCGCCGTCCGCCTGCGCGAACAGCGACTGCGCCAGCTGGTAGCTGCCCCCGACGGGGCGTTTGTAGAGAGTTTCGTTAAAGGGGTGTTCCCAGGCCTCGACGCGTGCCTGTACGTGGCTCACGTGACCCGTGACGTACCACACGCCGATCGCGAACAGGACCAGGCCGATGAAGGGGAACGAGAAGCGGCCGGTCGCCACGTAGAGCAACGCGAGAAATGCGCCGAAGAACATCAGCGAGGTGCCGAGCTCGCGGGTGAGCAGCAACGTCGCCATCGCGGCCCCCCAGACGATCA
>DASWFM010000156.1:0-6433 GCA_036394235.1 Solirubrobacteraceae bacterium
CCGCCGGTGCCGCCAACGTCCTCGACATCGGCGCGGGCACCGGTCGCGTCGCACTGGATCTTGCTCGTGCCGGGCACCGCGTCACGGCACTCGACAGCGATCAGGCGCTGCTCAGCGCGCTCACCGAGCGCGCCGGCGGGCTCCCAGTCGACACCGTCCACGCCGACGCCCGGCACTTCACGCTCGAGCGCAGCGACTTCGACTTGTGCCTGGTGCCGATGCAGACCCTGCAGCTGCTCCGCGGCGCCGCCGAGCGTGGCGCCCTGTTCGAACACGCTCGGGATCACCTGCGGCCCGGTGCCCTGCTCGCGTGCGCGCTGGTCGCGGAGGTCGACTGCTTCGACAGCCGCTCCGGTCGCCTTGGCCCCTCGCCGGAGCGCGTGAAGATCGGCTCGACCCTGTATCTCAGTCGCGCGGTCCGGGTCCAGCGGGACGAGCGCTTCGTGAGGATCGAGCGCGAGCGGCTTGCGCTGCCCTCGGGCGAGGAGCAGCGACAGCCCGCGGCGCAGGATGTCGTGGAGCTCGAGATCCTCGCCGAGGATCAGATCTGGGGCGAGCTGCGCGCGGCGCGCCTCGTTCCCGAGCCGACGCGCAGGATCGCAGAGACCGAGGAGCACTCCGGCAGCGAGGTGGTGATCGGCCGTGCCTGAGGCCGCCGGCGGGGCGGCGCTGCGGGTTTGCGCGCTGTACCCCGACCTGATGAACATATACGCCGACCGGGGCAACCTGATCGTGCTGGAGCGCCGCTGCGAATGGCGCGGGATCGGCTTCGAGCTGACCGCCAGCGGGCTCGGCGAGCCGCTCGACCCTGACGGCCACGACGTCTACTACATAGGCGGCGGCCAGGACCGTGACCAGCGCCTCTGCGCGGAGGACCTGCTCGACACCAAGGCTTCGGCGCTGCGCGCCGCGGCGGCACGTGACGCCGTGATCCTGGGCGTGTGCGGCGGATATCAGCTGCTCGGCAACGCCTACACCCTCGGCGACGAACGGATCGAGGGCGTGGGGCTGCTCGACCTGGAGACCATCCGCGAGGACGGCCCGCGGCTGATCGGAAACGTCGCCATCGACCCTACGGGGCTGCCGGGCACTCCACACGGGGCGCTGCTGGCGGGCTTCGAGAACCACGGCGGGCGCACCTACCTCGGCGCCGGGCAGGCGCCGCTGGGGCGCGTCCTACGCGGGAAGGGCAACGACGGCCGCAGCGGCGTGGAGGGAGCGATCGCCGGTGCCACGATCGGCACCTACCTGCACGGGCCGCTACTGCCCAAGAACGTCTGGTTCGCCGACTGGTTGATCGCCCGCGCGCTCGCTTGGGCGCCGGGCGCGCTCGCGGCGCTAGACGACACCGTCGAGGATCAGACGCACGCCGCCGCGATGCGCGCGGCCGGCGTCTGAGCTGATCCGGCTAGCTTCCGCGTCCGGCGCGATCACGGCGATGGCCGCGAGGAACTCGACCTTCATCGATCTCCTTACGCGACGGCGAAACGGGCGAAGCGCTCCGCCAGCCGGGCCGGGACCAGCGCACGCACGCGCACGCCGTCGGCGGTGTCCTCGCGGGTGACGTCACCGGCGAGCTGGTGGAGCTCGGCGAGGCTGCCGCCGTCGGCATATGGCACGAGCAGCTCCAGCGGGCGCAGCGTGTGGGCGAGCTCGGCCTCGATGCGCGCTTCGAGCTCTGACAGGCCTTCGCTCTTTGCCGCGCTGATCAGCGTCGCCTCCGGATGGTGCAGGCGCAGCTCGCGCCGGGCGTCCTCGTCGAGCAGGTCGGCCTTGTTGAGGACCAGCAGTCGGGGTTGCTCGCCGGCGCCGATCTCCTCGAGCGTCTGCTCGACGGCGGCCTTCATCGCCTCGGCGTGCTCCTCCCCTGCGGAGGCGTCGAGCACGTGGATCAGCAGGTCTGCGCGCCGCGTCTCCTCGAGCGTCGCGGCGAAGGCGTCTACCAGCTGGTGGGGCAGCTTGCTGATGAAGCCGACGGTGTCGGTCAGCAGGTGCGTGCGGCCGGCGATCAGAAGCGTGCGGGTGGTCGGGTCGAGGGTGTGGAAGAGGCGATCGCGGACCCCCACCTCCGCGCCGGTCATCGCGTTCAGCAGCGTCGACTTGCCGGCGTTCGTGTAGCCGACCAGCGAGATCGTCGGCATCGCCGCGCGCTCGCGCTCGGCGCGCTGGACCGCTCGGGTGCCCTTGACGTGCTCGAGACGCCGGCGCAGCGCGGCGATGCGGTTGCGCGCCAGACGACGGTCGGTCTCGATCTGCGTCTCGCCGGGGCCCCTGGTGCCGATGCCGCCGCCGAGCCGCTCGAGGTGGCTCCAAAGACCGCGCATGCGCGCCATGTTGTATTCGAGCTGCGCGAGCTCGACCTGGAGCTTGCCCTCGGCGCTGCCGGCGTGGGAGGCGAAGATGTCGAGGATCACGGTGGTGCGATCGATCACTGGCAGCCCGATCGCCTCCTCGAGGTTTCTCTCCTGGCGCGCGGTCAGCTCGTCGTCGCAGGCGATCAGATTCGCGTCGGCGGCCTTCGCCGCGGCCTTGGCCTCGGCGACCTTGCCGGGGCCGAGATAGGTGTTCGGATGGGGCGCCTCGCGCCGCTGAAGCATCTCGCCGACGACCGCCACGCCGGCCGTATGAAGCAGCTCGCCGAGCTCCTCGAGGTCGTCCCCGTGCTCCAGGGCGCCGACGCAGAAAGCTCGCTGCCTGGCCCGCTGGGCGGGTTCTGTCCCATTTCTCGAGGCGCTCTGTGCGATGCGGCCGCTGCGGCTCCTATCCATTCACCTTCAGTCTAGGAGGTGGACAGGGCGGGATCGGCGCGAGCGCTCAGGCGGGCGCGAGGCTGCCGAGGCGCTGGACCGCCTCGACGAGCCGCTCGTCGGGCGTCGTCAGCGAGATCCGGAACCAGCCCTCGCCGGCGGGGCCGTAGATGGCGCCGGGAGAGATCACGACGCCGGTCTGCTCGAGGACGTGCTCCGCGTAGGCCGCGGAGCTCTCGAAGCCGTCGGGAACGGGGGCCCAGACGTAGATCGTCGCGTGCGGACGGCGCACGTGCACGCCGATCTCTTCCAAGGCGTCGCAGACGAGGTCGCGGCGACGCTTGTAGAGCTCGATCATCGAGGCGATCTCCTCGTCGGTGTCCGGCGAGAGCGCGGCGATCGCAGCGAGCTGCACCGCCTCGAAGAGGCCCGAGTCGATGTTCGTCTTCAGCCGCCAGTAGGTCTCGAGCGCCTCGGCGTTGCCAACCAGCATCCCGCAGCGCCAGCCCGTCATGTTGAAGCCCTTCGACAGCGAGTAGACCTCGATCCCGACGTCCTTCGCTCCGGGTGTCGCCAGGAACGACGGCGCCTCGTAGCCGTCGAAGACGATCTCCGAGTAGGCCATGTCGTGGACGACGAGGATCTCGTAGGCCTGGGCGAACTCCACCACCCGCTCGAAGAACCCGTCGGGGACGATCGCACCGGTCGGGTTGTTCGGGTAGTTCAGGTACATCAGCTTCGCCCTGCGCGCGACGTCCTCGTCGATCGCACCGAGATCCGGGACGAAGCCGTGCTCGGGCTCGAGCGCCATCAACACGGGCTCGGCCCCCGCGAGCCAGGGACCGCCGGTGTAGACGGGGTATCCGGGGTCCGCGGCCAACGCGTAGTCGCCGGGGTCGAGGAAGGCAAGATTGAGGTTGAAGATCGCCTCCTTGGCGCCGATCGCGGGGATGATCTCGTGCTCGGGGTCGATGTCCACGTCGAAGCGTCGGAGGTAGAAGTCGTGGACGGCCTCCCGGAAGTCCTGGCGGCCGCGATTGGAGGGGTACTGATGCGTTTCCGGCTCGGTGACGGCCTCCTGCATCGCCTCGACGATCAGCGGCGGCGTCGGCCGGTCAGGGTCGCCGATGCCGAGGCTGATCACGTCGACTCCCGCCGCGCGCTTCTCGGCGATCTTGCGCTCGAGCTGGGCGAAGGCGTACGGCGGGATCTTCTCGAGGCGTCTACTCGGTTTCATTCAGCTCCTTTTCGAACTCGTCACTGATCTCGCCGGCGAACACGGGACGCGCCCAGCCTGTCAGATTCACCCTCAGGTCCTCCCCCACCTCGACCAGCAGCTCACCGCCGTCGAGCCCGACCGTGACCTCACCGGGTCGCGCGTCAGCGGGCTGATCCTCGAGGTGGGAGACGGCGGCCCCGGTCGCGCCGGTGCCCGATGAGAGCGTCTCCCCCACCCCACGCTCGAAGATCCGGGCGCGGATCGCGCCGGGCGCCATCGCGGCGTACCACGAGACGTTCGTGCGGTTGGGGAATAGCTCGGATGCTTCGATCGCCGGCCCGATCGCTGGCAGGTCGAGCTGGTCGAGCTCGGCGAGAGAGCCGATGCGGATCGCGCATTGCGGGTTGCCGATCGAGACGTGACGGAAGCTCCATTCGCGACCGGCGCTCGTGACCCTCCCGGTTCCATCGGGGGGTCCGCCGGGGAAGTCGGCGGAGCTCAGCGACGCCCGGCCGATGTCGACGCGACAGGTGTCGGGGGCGATGATCAGCGGCCTGATTCTGCCGGCGACGGTGTGGATCGAGAACTCGTCGCGGTCGGTCCAGCCGCGGCGACGAAGGTAGAGGATCGCCTCCCGCGCGCCGTTGCCGGACAGCTCGGCCTCCGAGCCGTCGGGGTTGAAGATCCGGAGGTCGGCGACGTCCCGGGCGTCAGCGGGCGGCGAGAGCAGCAGGATGCCGTCGGCGAAGATCCCGAAATGCCCCTCACAGAGGCGCCTCACTCGCGCGGGGGTGAGCGCGAAGGGCAGCTTGGCCGACTCGAGGATCAGGTAGTCGTTGCCGAGGGCCTGCCACTTCTCGAAGGGCATCGTCATAGGCCGTCGGAGTCTAGGATCTCGCCGGCGACGGAGTCAGGATCGCGCCCGGTCACGTCGATCACGCGCACGCCCGCGAGCTTGCGCATCCAGGTCAGCTGGCGACGCGCGTAGTTGCGGGTGCGGCGCTTCATGCGCTCGACATCGCCGGCGAGGAGCTCCTCGAAGCCGAGGGCCTTCGCGGGGGTCTCCGAGACGTGTCGTGCGCTGGCCCGCAGCACCTCCTCGCGGGCGCCCGCGGCCACCATCTCCTCGACCCTTCGATCGATCGCCTCGTACAGAGCCTCCCGCTCCATCGTCAGGCCTGCCAGCAGCGTGGGATGGCGCAGGTCCTCGCTCCACAGTTGCGATGGTCCCTCCGGCGGCTCCAGCTCGCCGAGCTCGAGCAGCTCGAGCGAGCGCACGATGCGCTGGCGGTCACCGGGCTCGATTCCCTCGGCCGCCCACGGCGCCAGCTCGGCCAGCCGCGCGTGGAGCGCCGCCGGGCCGTCGCGTTCGAGCTCGACGACGAGGCGCTCGCGCACGCCGGCTTCCGGTGCCGGTCGCAGGTCGAGCTCGGCGAGGGCCGCTCGAAGGTAAAGGCCGGTGCCGCCGACGACGATCGGCCTGCGCCCTTCTCCGAGCAGCTCGTCGATCTGGGCGTGTGCGAGCTGTGCGTACTGGCCGGCGCTGAAGGTCGCATCGACCGGCAGGAAGGACAGCAGGCGGTGCTCGAGGCGAGCGCGCTCCGCGGCCGTCGCGACCCCGGTGAGGATCTCGAGGCCTTCGTAAACCTGCAGGGCGTCGGCGGACACGGCGACCGGGTCCTCCCCGCGTGCCCGCAGGCGTTCCGCGAGGGCGATCGCGACGGCGGTCTTGCCGACGCCGGTGGGGCCGAACAGCGCGACGATCTTCATCGGGATAGGCTCACGGTTGGTGGAGATCTCCGGCTCGACAGTTCTGCTGACAGGTGCCACGGGGGGCATCGGGCACGCGATCGCCAGGGAGCTGGCGGGACGCGGCGCGAAGCTGATCCTGACGGGTCGACGCAGCGACGTGCTCGAGCCGCTCGCCGCGGAGGTCGAGGGCCGCGCCCTGGCAGTCGATCTCGCGGAGCGATCCGGCGTCGAGCGGCTCGCCTCCGAGGCGGGCGAGGTCGACGTCCTCGTCAACAACGCGGCGCTGCCCGCGTCGGGCATGCTCGAGTCGTTCACGCTCGATCAGGTCGACCGGGCGCTCGACGTGAACCTGGGCGCACCGATCGTCCTCGCGCACCTCCTCACGCCGGCGATGGTCGCGCGCGGCCGCGGTCACCTCGTCTTCATCTCCTCCCTGGCCGGAAAGGCGGCGACCCCCGGCACGGCGCTCTACAACGCCACGAAGTTCGGCTTGCGCGGCTTCGCGAGCGCCCTACGCGCCGATCTGCGCACGAGCGGCGTCGGCGTCTCGACGGTCTTCCCCGGCTTCATCCGCGACGCCGGCATGTTCCACGAGGCCGATGTGAAGCTGCCGCCGGGGGTCGGCACTCGCGCTCCGGAGGACGTCGCAAAGGCGGTGGCGGGCGCGATCGAGCGAAACCGCGGCGAGGTGGACGTCGCGCCGCTGCCGCTGCGC
>DASWFM010000157.1:0-4825 GCA_036394235.1 Solirubrobacteraceae bacterium
ACCGCGACGCGCTGATCGAGACCTCCGGCGCGCTCAAGGTCGTCGCGGCCTCGCTGACGAAGATCGCCAACGACCTACGCTGGATGGGCTCCGGGCCGCGCGCCGGGCTCGGAGAGCTGATCCTGCCGGAGCTGCAGAAGGGCTCCTCGATCATGCCCGGCAAGGTCAATCCCGTGATCTGCGAGGTCGTCACGCAGGTGGCCGCGCAGGTGATCGGCAACGACACCGCGATCACGATCGGCGGCATGTCGGGCGCGTTCGAGCTCAACGTCTACATCCCGTTGATGGCGCGCAACCTGCTCGAGTCGATTCAGCTGCTCGCCGCCGCCGGCCGCCTGCTCGCGCGCAAGGCCAGAAGCTTCGAGAACGTCGTGAAGGCGGGACGCACCCACCTGATGGACGCGGTCCCCGTGACCCTCGGCCAGGAGTTCAGCGGATATGCCGCTCAGGTCGCGCTCGGCATCGAGCGGGTGCAGAGCGCGCTCGTCCATGTCGGTCAGATCCCCCTCGGCGGCACCGCCACCGGCACCGGCCTGAACACCGATCCCCGCTTCGCCGAGAAGGTCCGGGCCCGGCTGAGGAGGGAATCTCACCTGAAGCAGATCGCCGCCCCTCGCGATCCCTTCGAGGCCCAGGCGAACCGCGACGCGCTCGTCGAGCTCTCAGGCGCCCTGAAGGTCCTCGCCGTCTCGCTCACGAAGATCGCCGGCGACCTCGCGCTGATGGGCTCCGGGCCGCGCGCCGGCATCGGCGAGCTGTTCCTGCCGGAGCTGCAGAAGGGCTCCTCGATCATGCCCGGCAAGGTCAACCCCGTGATCCCCGAGGTCGTCCTGCAGGTCTCCGCCCAGGTGATCGGCAACGACACCGCGATCACGGTGGGCGGCATGCAGGGCCAGTTCGAGCTGAACGTCCGCATCCCGCTGATTGCCCGAAACCTGCTGCAGTCCCTGAAGCTGCTGTCCTCGACGTCAGTGGTCTTCGCCGAGAAGTGCGTCGACGGCATTCAGGCCAACCGCCCCGGCACCGACGGCTCGGCCGGCGCCACCCTCGCCGTCGCCACAGCTCTCAACGGCGCGATCGGCTACGACAAGGGCACCGCGATCGTGCAGAAGGCCACCGCCTCCGGCAGGCCGCTGCGCGAGGTCGCCCTGGAGGAGGGCGTCGACGCGAAGCTCTACGACGAAACCATCGATCTGCGGAAGATCGCGCGGGGGAACAAGGGCTGAGCGGCTGGCTCGTCGCGCTTTGTGCCGGCCTTCGGCAGGAAGTCCGGCTGAGCCTCAGCCCGGCGGGAGGGCCTTGAACAACGATCCGACCGCCGCGGCCGCCGGCTTCGCGACGCCGGAGTAGGTGAACAACCCCTTCTGGTTGAGCCCTTCGATCAGGTGCAGGTGCTTGATCACGCGGTGGATCGAGCCGCCGCTGAAGGAAGGGGTTAGCGGGTAGTCGCGAAGCACCCAGACGAGCATCGCCGTCAGGTTCGGCGTAGCCGAGTAGACGCGTATGTGGTTGGCCAGGAGCTGCGCCTGAAACGCATAGCTGCCCGGCTTTCCCGGCTTGTTGAGCGTGTTCGATTCGGCTCCGAACTCGCTGATCACGAGCACCTTGGCGGGGAAGGTCCGTTCCATCGCCGCCAGCCGCGCGCGCATCCGCGCGGCGAGTTGGGCCGGGCTGTCGTGGGGGACTTCGTACCAGCCGGTGTAGTCGGTCTCGGCGACGGCGTCCACTTCCGAGTACAGGGCGCCCGCGCGGTCCGGCGGGTCGCGGCCCCAGATGTCGACGGCGACGAGCCGGCCGGGATCGTTCGCGTGCAGCCAACGGGTCGAGTCGCGCACGTAGCGCACCTCCGCTTCGTCGCGGCCGTTGCGGGCGACCTCGTCGACCAGGTTCCAGGCGAAGATCGAGGGATGCAGCGCGGCGGCGGTGGCGGCCGTGCGGACCTGCTGCTCGGCTTCGGCGGTCAGCTTCGGGGTGGTCGAGTACCACATGCCCGCGCCTTCCACCGGGCCGACCCCCTGCCAGACCAGCAGCCCGGCCGCGTCGAGCCGTTCGAGCAGCGCCGGATCGAGCGGGTGCTGGGCGCGCACGGCGTTCGCGCCGATCGCCTTCAGGTCGGCCACGATGCCGTCCTGGTCCGCCGGCGTGAGCGCGTCGCCGTGTCCCGGCACGTCCTCTTGAACGGTCGCGCCGTGCAGCCGCAGCCGGATTCCGTTGAGGAACAGTTCGTGGCCGTGCCAGGTGAGCTGACGGAGCCCGACGCGGGCCGAGTAGCTGCTCTCGCTGCCGACGGCGAGCTCGAGCTGGTAGAGGTTCGGCGCCGCGGGTGACCACAGCGCGGGCGCTGCGATCGTCGCTGTGGCGGTCGTCCGCGCGACAGCGCCGGGCGCCGGGGTCACCGGCCCGAACTTCAGGGGGATCGTCTGCGCGCCGCTCACGAGCGTGCCTTCGGCGGTGATCGTCCTCGCAGCAGCCGCGAGGTTGCGTACGAGCACGCCGACCGTAACGGTCGCCTGGCCCGAAGGGGCGACGCTGGTGGCGATCGTCGGCTGGGAGAGGTCACTCGCGCCGAGCGGCCGCACGTCGACCTCGCCGTCGAGACCTCCCCAGTTGAACCACGTGCGGTGAAAGCCTTCTTCGGCCTGCCTGGAGGGGAAGCGCCAGTCGACCCGAACGACCACCGTGTGGCTGCCCGCCACGAGGTTGGCCTGGAAGGAGAACGGCAGATAGGAGCCGCGGTGGGAGCCGAGGGGGCGACCGTCGAGGAAGACTTCGGCCCGGTAGTTGGCCGACTGGAAGCTCAGCGCATAGCTGCCCGTGGTCGCGGCCTGGAAGGTCGTCCGGTACCACGCGACCGAGCCCTGGTAGTTGCGCCCGCCCGGCTTGCCGCTGTACGTCGTCGCGTTGACGACGTTCGGGACGCGCACGGTCGCGCCGCTGAAGCCCCCCTTCGACCAACCGAGGCCGAGCCCCCGGTTGGCGGAGTCCCGCTTGAGAACCCATTCGGTCAGCGGGATGCGCCCACCGGGTCCTTCGAAGATCAGCGATTGGCTCGGCGGGGCCTGGGCCGACGCAGGGGCGCTCGCCGCCAGTGCCACGTACCCCATGAGGGCGCATAGGCAGGCGAGGACGGCTGCAAACACCGGCTTCTTGAAGCTCTTGGCCACGATCGCTGTGAAGCCGGTCATGCGCACGGATCTTTCGCGGCGCTTCCGCTTCTCCTGCTCCAACAGCTCGGGCCGCCGATCAGAGCGCTGAAGCGATCTCGGGTTCGGCGGACGGCGCCAGCAGCCCCTCCAGGACGAGCAGCGCGCCGGCCTTCGAGAGTGGCTCGTTGAGGTTCCCGCACTTCGGGGATTGCACGCAGGACGGGCATCCCTGCGCGCAGGTACAGCCGGCGATCAGCCGCCGCGCGTCCTCGCAGAGCTCCTCGAAGCGGGCGAACGCCGTGCGCGTGATGCCGACGCCGCCGGGGTGCCCGTCGTAGATGAAGATCGTCGGCACGCCCGTCTGCGGATGGAAGTTCGTGGAGAGGCCGCCGATGTCCCAACGGTCGCACATCGCGATCAGCGGCAATACCGCGATCTGCGCGTGCTCGGTCGCATGCAGCGAACCGAGCAGCTGCTCCAGCGAGACCCGCTCGGCGAGCTCCGAGGCGTCGAGCTCGAACCACAGAGCCTGCGTCTGAAAGCTCGTGGGCGGCAGGTCGAGCGCGAAGAGATCCACCTGGGAGTGGTCCGACAGGCGCCGTCGCTGGTAGGCGAGCACCGTCTCGGTCACGCTCACCTCGCCGAAGGACAGGCTCACGCCGAGCGACTCGCGGCGGTCCAGCAGCCGCACGATCTCGGTGTCGGTCGTGCGCTTGGGCTGGGTGTACCAGTCGCCGGAGAAGGGCGCGACGAGAGCGCGCCTGCGCTCGAGGTCGAGCTCGCGCACCTCATAGGAGCGGCCGAGGTGCATGTACACGGCGCCCTCGTGGATCGTGGAGTGTGCCCGCGCGGCCTCGGTCGTGCCCAGCAGCTCTCCCGAGGACACATCGACGATCGCGAAGCTCTCAGGCGTTGCCGAGCGCAGCGAGACGTCGCCGGCCGGGTACTCGCCTGCGCGGCGGGGCACGAACGTCTCACCTGACACCGTCCCCGGCCGGCGTCGCAGCTCACCCGCGGTCTCCATCTGCTCCGCGGTGGCCTGCCAGCGGGGCCCGAGGAACTCGCCGTCGGCGCGCGACAGGGGCCCCTCGTGAGCCGCGCAGAGCAGATGCTGGCGGTAGATCAGAGGGCTCTCGTGATCGAGAATCGCCGACTCAACGGGACGGTCGAGGAACTCGTCCGGGTGGCGGCAGAAGAACTGGTCGAGTGCGTCCTCGCCGGCCAGGTACACGGCGAGGCCGCGACCGCGCCGTCCGGCGCGGCCCCACATCTGCCGCAGCGACGCGACGGTCCCGGGGAACGTCACCACGAGCGCCGCATCGAGCTCGCCGATGTCGATGCCGAGCTCGAGCGCATCGGTGGTCACGATCGCCCGCAGCTCGCCGCCCATCAGACGTTGCTCGAGCTCCCTGCGCTGCTGGGCGGTGTAGCCGGCCCGATAGGGAGCCACGAGCTCGGCCAGCTCCGGATGGGTCGTGCCGAGAGCGTCCTTCACGAGCCGGCTGAGTACCTCCACGCCCTTGCGCGACTTCATGAAGCAGATCGTCCGCGCGCCCTCCCGCACGAGCTCCGCGAGCATCTCCGCGGCCTCGCCCAGGGCCGAGCGGCGCGCGCCGCTGGCCTCGTCGGTCAGCGGCGGATTCCAGATCGCCACCTTGCGCTCCGGCGCGGGCGATCCG
>DASWFM010000158.1:0-4476 GCA_036394235.1 Solirubrobacteraceae bacterium
GCGAGGGGCGGAGGAGAGCGTCACCGCCGACCTCGCCGCCTGGAGCGGAGTGGGCGAGTTCACGCCCGGTCCTCGGTACCTCGCGTTCGCGCGCCGCCTCGGCCGAGTCGGATCGATCGCCTCGGGCCTGGTGCTGCTGACGATCCTGTTCATGACGATCAAGCCATAGGCGCGCGCGTCCAGGGGGCGTTGGCGTGCTTGGCGCGATGAGCTGGGTTCACACCTTCGTGCCGGTCGCCTGGCTGGTGTTCTGGGAGTACTGGCTCGTTTCGGCGGTGGGGGCCAAGCACGGGTCGCGGCTGGCGCCTCGTTTCCCGGGTGCGCTGCTCCTGTTCGTCGTCGTCTGCGTGCTCGCCCGCACGCACACGGTCCGCGTCGGCTCCAGTGCGTTGCCTGCGCCGGGGTGCAGCTGGCCGGCGTGGCGCTGCTCGTGGCCGGCCTCGGCCTAGCGGTGTTGGCGCGGCTGGCACTCGGGCGGAACTGGAATGGTGATGGGACCGAGGAGGCCAGGATCCTGCGTCTGGCCGAGGAGGACGTCTTCAGGACGTTCAGGATCGGCGTCACCGATGAGCAGCTGCGCCCGCGCCTCGAACGTTTGCTGCAAAGCGGAGAAGCGCCCGAATACGAACCGTCCGACCCCTGAGCCTGACGGGGGTTGAAGACACAGAGCAGGATGTCTAACATCTCGCTTCGAGATGACTGACACCCCGCAACTGGACGCTGGCCAAACCCACACCCTGCTGGGCGCACTCGGAGAGCAGCTGACGCTCCGCGAGGGCAGCTACACAATCGCAGTTGTCGGTGGCTCGGCGCTGCTGGCGCTCGGCCTGGTCCCGCGCACGACCCGCGACATCGATGTCGTCGCGGTGCTCGAGGGGGACGAGCTCATCTCAGCCGAGCCGCTCCCGGCCAAGCTGCTGGAGGCGGCCGCGGTCGTCGCGGCGGACTTCGGCCTCGCGGCTGACTGGCTGAACGCCGGCCCGGCGCAGCTCGTCGAGTTCGGGTTGCCCGACGGCTTCCTCGCACGAGCCACCCGCCACCGCTACGGCCCCGCGCTCACCGTCCTGTTCGCCTCGCGCGTGGATCAGATCCACTTCAAGCTCTACGCGGTGGTCGACCAGGGCGCCGGACGCCACCTGTCTGACCTGACGGCGCTCGATCCGAGCGAAGGAGAGCTACTGCAGGCGGCGCGCTGGACGCGGACGCAGGACCCTTCCGAGGGCTACCGCAGCGTGCTCGCGGAGGTTCTCGATCACTTCGGGGTAGAGCATGGACCTCAAGCGCTTTAGCGCCACGCTCAACGCCCGTCTGCTCGACTTCGCCTGGGATGAGTGGGCGCAGATGGGCGTCTCAGGGGTCCCTCGCCGCAGGAGCAGCTGGGCAGAGGACCCCGAGGCGCTGATCATCTTCACACTGCAGGTCGCACGCTCCGATCCCCGACTGTTCGACGAGCTGCTGGACTGGATGCTCCTGAACGAGCGGCGCCTGAGCATCAGAAGGCTGCGGGCCGTCTGCGTAGACGACGCGGATCGGGCGTTGCTCGCCGCGACGATCGGCTGGCTCGCGCGCCGTGCACCCCGCGCGCGGCTGAAAGGCACCAGCAAACGTGGATCGGCGGACAGCCTCGAGCCGCTGTTCGCGGGCTCGGTCACGCTCGGCGAGCCCGACCCGGACTTCAAAGCGGCCGGCCTGCTGCGTTCGTACTCCGAGCCATCGGGGAAGTCGGGCCCTCCGGATCTGTCGCTGCCGATCAACCTCGCGTTCCGCCTGCGCGACATCCTCGGCGTCGGCATCCGCTCGGAGGTGGTGCGGATCCTGCTTGGAACGCACACGGACAGGGTCACAACTGCCGCCCTTGCGAGATCGAGCGTGTACGCCAAGCGCAACGTCCACGACGCCCTCAGCGACCTGGCGGCTGCCGATGTCCTCTCGGCGGTGACGATAAGCGGCGAACAGCGCTACAGCATCGACAAGCCCCGCTGGGCGGCGCTCCTCGGGCTGGAGCCCCGGGACCTGCCGGTCCACTACGAGTGGCCGGCACTGCTCGGCGTGCTGCGCACGATCCTGCGCTGGTGTGAGGACCCGGATCTCCTGGACGCCTCGGCCTACCTGCTCGCGAGCAGCGCGCGAATGCTGCTCGAGCGACTGCGCCCAGAGCTCGCCTTCGCGGGTGTCCCGACAAACCTTCGGGCAAGAGCCGAGGACGCGCTCCCGGCACTCGAAGCGGTCATCGAGGACATACTCACGCCGCTGGAAGGCGCCAGCGCATCAGGCCGTTGATCGGCGAGCTGCTGCGCTGGGTGCAGCGGCGCCGGCGCCGGGCCCTTCGGCCGTTACCCTGGCCCCATGAGGAGCGGCTACAGAATCGCCGTGGTCGGCGCGACCGGTCAGGTCGGCACTTTGATGCTGCGGCTGCTGCGGGAGCGGGGCTTCCCCGCCGAGGAGATCGTGCCATTCGCCTCCGAGCGCTCCGTCGGGCGGCAACTCGACGGCGGCCTCACCGTTCAGGGCCTGGACGAGCAGTCGATCCGGGGCTTCGACATCGCCCTCTTCTCTGCCGGCGGCTCGACCTCCGGTGAGTGGGCGCCGCGGTTCGCCGCCGCGGGCGCCGTGGTGATCGACAACTCCTCGCGCTGGCGCATGCAGGAGGACGTGCCGCTCGTCGTCAGCGAGGTCAACCCCGATGCCCTGGCGAGCCACCGCGGCATCATTGCCAACCCGAACTGCTCGACGATGCAGATGGTCGTGGCGCTCAAGCCGCTGCAGGACGCGGCCGGCATCGAGCGGCTCGTGATCTCCACCTACCAGGCCGTTTCCGGCACCGGCCGGCGGGCCGTCGATGAGCTGCTCGACCAGTCTCATGCGTTGCTCCACGACCGGAGCATCCCGGCGCCTGAGCAGTACGCCCACCAGATCGCATTCAACGTCCTCCCCCACGCCGGCAGCTTCGCGGCGGGAGACGATCACACCGACGAGGAGCGCAAGCTCATCAACGAGACCCGCAAGATCCTCGGCGATGCTTCGATCCGGGTGAGCGCGACCTGCGTTCGGGTACCCGTTGTGACGGGGCACTCCGAGGCCGTCAATGTGCAGACGCGCGAGGAGCTCTCCCCGGAGCGCGCTAGGGAGCTGCTCTCGGCGGCCCCCGGCATCGTCGTCCTCGACGACCCCGGCGCCGCCGCCTACCCGATGGCGATCGAGGCCGCCGGCCGGGATGAGGTGTTCGTCGGGCGCATCCGCCGCGACCCCGGCCACGAGCGGGCCCTCGACCTGTGGGTCGTCGCCGACAACCTCCACAAGGGGGCGGCGACCAACGCCGTGCAGATCGCCGAGCTGCTCGGAGAGCGCGACCTGCTCGGCCCCTCCCGCGCCACTCAGCCTGCATAGTCGACCCGCGGGAGGAGTAGACGGAGATCGCTCGAAAGGGGAGGCGATGATCTCCTCCGAGGTGCAGCGCACGCTCGTCAAGTCGCCCCCTGAGCTGTGGACGGAGCTGAGCGATCCAGAGGCTCTCGCCCGCCACCTCGGTGAGCTGGGTGAGATCAAGATCACCCGCATAGAGCCCGAAACGCTCGTCGAGTGGGAGGCCGAGGGCACGACCGGCACCGTCGCGATCAAGGCTTCCGGATGGGGCACCAAGGTGACCCTGAGCGTCAATCGCGAGCTACCCGCCACGGAGGCCGCCGAGCCCTCGCCCCTTGAGGAAACCGCGAGCGCGGTGGCCGAGGAGGAGGAGGAGAAGGAGAAGAAGAAGAAAAAGGAGGAGGACGAGGAGGACCACCACCTCGGGCCGGTCGAGCCCGAGGGAGATGCCGCCCTCCCCACGGAGATCGAAGCCGCCCCCACCGAGGAGGGCGAAGCCGCAGCGGAGCCGCAGGACGAGGCCGCCGCCCCGCCCGAGGGCGAGACCGCCCCCGCTGAGGAGGGTGACGCTGCAGCGGAGCGGAAGCCGGCTCCGGCAACTGAGGCCGCTCGGCGCGCCGCGGGCTGGCCGTCGGCCGCCGGCGACACCCCCCCGGCGATCGAGAGCGACCTGCGTGCGGCCGAAGACTCCGATTCATTGGAGGCCGTGCGACCCGAGTGGGGAGACGAGGTCGAGGCGTGGGCCGGTCAAGCACCCGAGGCCCCCACCGAGCAGGCCTCCCCGGAGCGCGAACCGCGCCGAGGGTTCCTCGCCCGGCTCTTCGGCAAACGACGCAGGGGCGCCCGGGTCGGTGGCGCTCAGCCGCTCCATGCCGCCGAGGCGGAACCCGAGGCGGCCGAGTCGGAGGACCCCGCGCTCGTGCTCTCCGAGGAGACTTTCGCTCAGCAGGAGACCGTGCTCGACGACGAGCCGACGACCGAAGAGGAGCCCCTCGCCGAGGCCGAGGCCGAGGCCGAACCAACGGCTGAAGAGGACGCCTTGATCGAGGCGGAGCCCGAACCGACGGCCGAAGAGGACGCCCTGATCGAGGCGGAGCCCGAGCCGAGAGCCGA
>DASWFM010000159.1:0-12085 GCA_036394235.1 Solirubrobacteraceae bacterium
GGTGGCGCGGCCTCCGTCGGCACAGGCCCCGGAGGCACCGCCGGGACCGAAGAATCCGGCGGCGCCAGCCCCGGGCTGTGCGGCAAAGGATGCAAAGGCAAACTGGGCGCCGGCGCGGAGGGCAGCGTCACCAAAGAAGGGACGGCGGGCGGAGGAGGAGGCGGGGGCCTCTTCGGCGGCGGCGGTGGTGAAACCAACGGGGAAGCAGAAAGCGGGGGAGGAGGCGGAGGCGGCGGCTCCTCGCTGCAGCCGCCCGGCGGGAGAACGGTCGTGCCTGCGCTCGCGGCGGCGCCGGAAGTCCAGATCACCTACACCCCCCTCGTGCCCCTCTTGCAAAAAGTGTCGCTCCCGCACGAAACCCCCTCGAACGTCTTCATGCTCCTGCGCCCGATCGTCGGCGCTCACCGCTCGATCACGCTCGTTCTCGGCCTCCCCGGCGGCGGCACCGTCAAAGCGGCCGCGAGCGCGCTCCACGAAGTCCTCGTCAAGAAGCACGGCAAAGGCGTCCGCAGGAAGCTGCGCTTCACCTTCGGCACGGCCCGCGCTACCGCCACCACGGGCGCACTGGAGCTGACGATCAAGCCTTCGGCCGCGGGCAGGAAGGCGCTGGCAGCCCACAAGATCCTGGCGGTTTCGATCGCGGTGACGTTCACCCCCATAGGCGGCACGGCGGCGACCAAGAGGGTGACGGTCAGGCTCCCCCGCCGCTAGCTTCCGCGTCACCTCTTTCGGACCCGTGGGGCAGCACATGTGCGGCCCCACGCCGGTGAGGTGCATGCACCTCACCCCCGGCGCATGCGCCGGGCGGACCACCATGAGGATCAGGACGAGGGGCGAGCCGGTCGGTTCAGACCCGCTGGATCAGCGTCGCGGTGCCGAGCCCCCCGCCGCAGCACATCGTCACGAAGCCGACCTCCTTGTCGGAGCGCTCGAGCTCGTGCAGCAGCGTGGTGATCAGACGCGCGCCGGTCGAGCCGAGGGGGTGGCCGAGCGCCATCGCGCCGCCGTTGACGTTGACGCGGTCCATGTCGGGCTCGAGCTCACGGCGCCAGGCGGCGATTACGGGCGCGAAGGCCTCGTTTATCTCGATCAGGTCGATGTCGCCGATCGACATCGAGTTGCGCTCGAGGATCTTGCGCGTCGCAGGGATCGGCCCCTCGAGCATTTTCACGGGGTCACAGCCAACGGTCGTCTGGTCGACGATCCGGGCCCGCGGTGTGAGGCCGAGCGCCTTCGCCTTCTCGCCGGACATCAGCAGCACGGCTGCGGCGCCGTCGGAGATCTGCGAGGCGTTTCCGGCAGTGATCTTGCCGTCGGGCTTGAAGGCCGGCTTGAGCTGCGAGAGGGCCTCGAGGTTGGTGTCCGGGCGGATGCCCTGGTCGACGACGAGGGTCTCGCCATCGACCTTCATCGGCACGATCTCCCGCTCGAAGCGGCCCTCCTCGGTCGCTTGGTGGGCGAGGCGGTGGGAGCGCACCGCGAGCTCGTCGAGCTCGGAGCGGGAAATCTCCCACTGGTCGGCGATCATCTCGGCGCCGAGGCCCTGGCCGACGATGTTGTGCTTGGCCATCAGCTCCGGCGTGAAGGCATAGCCGAAGTCCTCCTGGGTCTTCATGCCGGCAGCGAAGGGCAGGTGGCCCATGTGCTCGACCCCGGAGCCGATCATCGCGTCGTGTACTCCCGCTGCGATCAGCGCGGCGGAGAAGTTCACGGCCTGCTGGGCCGAGCCGCACTGGCGGTCCACGGTCGTGCCGGGCGTCTCGATCGGGAGGCCCGCTTCCAGCCAGGCGTTGCGGGCGATGTTGAAGCCCTGCTCGCCGAACTGCTGCACGCAGCCCGCGATCACGTCGTCGACCTCGGAGGCCTCGACCCCGGAGCGCTCGATGACCTCCGTGTAGCAAGTCGCCAGGAGCTTGTTCGGGTGGGTGTCCTTGTAGTAGCCCTTCTCCTTGTGGCCGCGACCGATCGGCGTGCGAACCGCCTCGACGATCACGACTTCCCGGCCCTCTGCTTGCCTCATCTTGAAATCCTCTCAGGTCTCGATTTCCGGGCGTTCCGAGCGGCACGAGCCGGAGCGCCGCAGGACCGGAGGGGCGCGTCTGGAAAGATGCCCGGGCCCTGCAGCGCGTACTGTACCGCCTGCCCGGATGCGACTGGCCGCCCGGCCAGCCCTGCCTCGACGGGCCGAATCGAGAGCGAAAAGGAGCAACGTGAGCAAACGTCTGGCGGTAGCGGGAAGCGGCGCGATCGCCTGCGGGCTGGCGGCCACGGCCGCCCACCATGGACCCGTCCTGCTCCTCGCCCGCTCGGAGAGCTCCGCCGACCGCGCTCGGTCGACCGTCGAGAAGACCCTCAGCCGCCTCGGCGCGGAGGTCGATCCCGAGCACGTGGAAATCGTGACCGACCCGGAGGCGCTGGCCGAGTCGACCTTCTGCGTCGAGGCCGTGGTGGAGGATTACGACGTCAAGGCGCGGCTGCTCGGCGAGCTGAACGGGATCGTTCCTCCCGAGGCGATCCTCGCCTCGACCACCTCCTCGCTGTCCGTCGCTCGCCTGGCCGCCGCCAGTGGTCGCGCGGACCGCTTCGTGGGGCTGCACGTCTTCAACCCCGTGACGAAGATGAAGCTCGTCGAGCTCGTCTTCCCGGCGGAGGCCAGCGAGGACACGCGGGCGCGGGCCCTGAAGCTCTGTGAGACCTTCGAGAAGACCCCCGTGGAGGTCCCGGACATCCCCGGCTTCGTCGTCAACCGGCTGCTGTTCCCCTACCTCTTCAACGCCGTGCGACTGCTCGAAGAGACCGGCATGGAGGCCGCCGACGTGGACACCTGCATGAAGCTCGGCGCGGGCCACCCGATGGGGCCGCTGGCGCTGCTGGACCTCGTCGGGCTCGACGTCTCGGCCGCGATCGGGGAGACGATCGGGGAGCCGGTGCCGCCGCGCATCACGGAGCTGATCGAGGCGGGCTCGCTCGGCCGCAAGACCGGACGGGGACTGCACAGCTACTGAAACGGCAGGCCGTCGAAGCTCTCCGGCGGTCCGGGCCGCCAGGGTGGCGAGGACGCATATGCCTCATCGGACTCCGGTGTCTCCTCCTCGACGCCCGCGCCGTGGCGCAGCGCCGTCTCCGAGCGCGTGTAGAAGGCGCGGTGGCCGTGCTCCCGCGCTCCGACCATGAAGATCGTGCACGGTCCTGATCCGGCGCCGACGAAGATGTGCTCCGTGCCCGCCGGGCAGTGCAGGAAGTCCCAATCCCTCAGGCGGCGCTCCTCGTCCTCGACGATCGCGATGCATTCGCCGGAGAGGACCAGGAAGTCCTCCTGGTCTGACTCGCGGTGGTACATGCCACTGGCCTGTCCGGGCTCGAGTACCGCAAGCGTGTAACCGATCTGCGGGAAGGACGCGAGCTGGCCCTCGAAGACGCACGCCGCGCCGAAGCGCTCGCTCGTGACCCAGGCGGCCTCCCGGACGTTGACCGCGAACCACCCCTCGCCGGTGGGCACGAGCCCGTAGTCGCTTCGCTCGATCGGTGCCTCGGGCATCGCTGCAAGTTAGACGAGCGGCGGCCCGGGCAGCCGTGCGAGGTGAGCATTTAACCCCCGCATATCGAGTTTTAGGTCGCGTTCATCAAGGTGGCGATACTTGTTCATGCGACGTCAAGTCGCAACGCACACCCGCCTCCTCCCAGTGCGCACGATCCGGTCCGCTCCCCCCGCGGGCCGGACGTGTTTAAGGCCTCCCTTCGGCCTCCTCCTCGCGCGCCCCCCGCGGCACCGTCCGCCGCTCCCGGATCCGGACCGCCTCGATGCGGTTGTCCCGGACTGACTCCACGCGGATCGAGTAACCGTCCGCGTTGACCGTGTCGCCGCGGCGTGGCAGGCGTCCGATCTGGGCGAACACGAAGCCCCCGATCGAGTTGTAGGCGTCGCTGTCCACGGGCAGGTGCAGGCCGTAGTCGGCCAGGTCGGTGACGGCGACATGGCCCCGAACGAACCAGTCGCCGTTGGCCAGCCGGCGGATCTCCCCGGCGGTCGGGTCGGTCTCATCCGCAATCTCCCCGACGACCTCCTCGATGATGTCCTCGACCGTCACCACACCGACCACGCGGCCATACTCATCCACCACCACCGCCATCGAGGTACGACCCCGCTGCAGGTCGGCGAGCAGGTCGTCCAGCGGCTTGGTCTCGGGCACGATCAAGGCGTCGTGGACGACCGGGGCGATCGGCGCGTCGGGGCCCGCGGAGATCAGCAGCCCGGCGAGCTCGCTGACGTGCACCAGCCCCTTGACGCGGTCACGTTCTTCGTTTTCGGTAACCACCAGCCGGGTGTGGCCGCTGGACACGCAGAGTTCGACGGCGGCGCCGACGGGGGAGGACGCATCGAGCGTGACGACCGCGGGGATCGGCGTCATCACCTGGCGGGCCTCCTGCTCGTGCAGGTGGAAGACGCCCGTCAGCATCCCCGCCTCGCCGGGGTCGATCTGCCCGCCGGCGTAGGACTCCGCGATCAGGCGCTTGAGCTCATCGGGGGAGCCGCCGCGGCTTTCGACCGTCATTTCCGCGCCGATAAGCCGGAGCAGGCGGTTGGAGACCGTGGTCAGCATCACGATCAATGGATGGAAGATCACGCTGAAGGCCTGCAGCGGCCGGGCGACGCGGCGAGCCACCGACTCGGCATGGTCGATCGCGTAGAACTTCGGCACCATCTCGCCGCCGATCAGCTGCACGAGCGCGATCAACGAGAAGGCCAGCACCGACAGAACCACCGCTGCGACGCCGTGGCTCCAGGTGCTGCCCAGGGCGCCCTTGAACAGCGCCGCCAGGGCGGGCTCGCCGAGCGCGCCGATCGCGATCGATGTGATCGTCACGCCGATCTGGACCGCCGAGATGTATTCGTTGACGTGCGCCATCTGCCTGAGGGCCAGCCCGGCGCCTTTCAAGCCCTCCTCGCGCATCACTTCCAAGCGGGCCCGGCGCGAGCGCACGAGCGCGTACTCGGCGATCACGAAGAAGCCGTTGATCGCGATCAGGACGACCGCGATGATGACCTTGAGGCCGTTCACGCGCGCGCCGCGGTCCCCGCGAGCGTCCCGTGCGCCGGGCCCGTGCCCCGTCCGGCGTGAGCTCGACGCGAGCTGACCGGCGGGGCCGTGCTACTTCGGGGTAGTTCTTCGTCGTCGTTCATCGCGCTGGTCAGCCGTTCAAAGGTAGCAAGGCGCACCGGCGGAAGTTCGGGGGCTCAGGCGGGCTCAGGCGAGCCCGTCGATCTGCCCGGCGAGACCGAAGTCGGCCTCCGTGAGGCCGGCCTGGGAGTGCGTCGAGAGGGTCAGGCGCACCTTGTTCCAGCCGTGCAGCAGGATGTCCGGATGGTGACCCGCGGCTTCGGCCAGCTCCCCCACGCGGTTCACGAAGGCCAGCGCGGCGGCGAAGTCAGCGAACCCGAACTCGCGCTCGATCGAGGGCGGCCCGTCGCCTGCGGCGAGATCCCACCCGTCCAGGTCCGCCAGTCGCTCCTGCACCTCGACCTCGCTCAACGTCGCCATCGCAACGAGACTACCCCGAACGAGCTCCGGTCAACGTACAGTCAGGACATGCGCATCGTCAGCCTCGTGCCGCACGCCACCGAGCTGCTCTTCGCCCTGGGCCTCGAGGAGGAGATCGTAGGGGTGACCCACGAGTGCGACTACCCGGCCCAGGCCCTCTCGCTGCCCCACATCACCCGCGACGTCCTGCCGCCGGGGCTGAGCGCCGCGGAGATCGACGCCGCAGTGCGGGAGCGGACTCTGGAGGGTGAGGCGATCTACGAGCTCGACGCCGCGGCGCTGCGTGATCTGGAGCCAGATCTGATCGTGACCCAGGCGCTGTGCCCTGTCTGCGCGGTCTCCTACGAGGATGTGGCCAAGATCGCCGCGCAGCTGCCCTCACGGCCGAAGGTCATCGCGCTCGACCCGAAGACGCTCGGGGAGACGCTGGGCGACGTACGCACGCTCGCCGAGGCGACCGGGCGCCGCCGCGAGGGTGTCGATCTGATCGCCCGTTCCTCCGGTCGCATCGACAGTGTGCGCCTGGCGGTACGGGGACGCCGCCGGCCACGAGTCGCAGCACTCGAGTGGCTCGACCCCGTATTCGTCGCGGGGCACTGGACGCCTCAGCTGATCGAGCTGGCCGGCGGCGACGACGTGCTCGGCCTGCCCGGCGAGCCCTCGGAGACCGTCACCTGGGAGCAGCTGGCCGAAGCCGCGCCGGAGATCGTCGTCGCGATGCCCTGCGGCTACGACGCCCCCCGCGCCCACGAGGAGGCCCTCGCCTACTCTGCGCAGCTGCGGGCGCTCGATGCGGGACGCGTCGTCGCTGTCAACGCCTCGGCGTACTTCTCCCGTCCCGGCCCGCGCCTCATCGACGGTCTCGAGCTGCTCGGCGCGCTGTTGCATCCCACCTGCTTCGAGGACGTCCAGGTCGACGGCAGGGCGATCGAGCTCGAGACACTGGAGACACACTGACGCTCGTAGCGAAGGGGCGCGGGCGCGCCTCCTAGGCGATTCCCGAACCCATCGCTTTCGAGACGGCCAACGAGGCGCCCACGGCGACGACGGCGAGCAGCAGGCAGGCCACGTAGCCGAGGGCCGGGATGCGGCGCTGGTCGGCGGTGCGGATCGCGAGGGCTGCGATCGCGCCCCCGATCAGGCCGCCGATGTGAGCGCCGACGGAGATGTTGGCGAAGGTGAAGCTGAAGATCAGGTTGATGATGATCAGGCCACCGATGCCGGACTGCATGACGCTGAAGCCGCGCGCCCGCAGCTCCACGGCGGCGGCGCCCATCAGGCCGAAGATCGCCCCGGAGGCGCCGAGGCTCGCGCCGGCCGTCGCGAACAGCGCGCCGAACGATCCAGCGAGCAGGGCGACGGCGTAGATCGCTGCGAAGCGGGCCGAGCCGATCGCCGGCTCGAGCAGCCTCCCGAGGACGTATAGGAGATACATGTTGAACGCGATATGCAGGAGGTTCTCGTGCAGGAAACCCGCGGTCACGAGGCGCCAGTACTGATGGCCTTCGGAGATCGCGGCGCGGTACAGGACGCCTTCGTCGATCACCTTGCCGTGGATTTCCGTGCCGCTGATCGACAGCTGCCCCTGCTCGGTCAGGAAGACGATGATGTTGATCGCGATCAAGGCGTAGGTGACACGCGGGACGGTCGCGATGCTGCGCAGGCTTTTCACGGGGGTGCGCTGGCGGGAGCACTCCGGACAGCGCATGCCGACCGGCGTGGTGGTCATGCAGTCCGGGCAGATCGGGCGCCCGCAGTTCGAGCAGGCGACGCCCGTCTCGCGGGAGGGGTGGCGGTAGCAGGTGGCCATGGCGGCGGAGGGAGAGCCTAGCTTCCGGGCGGCGGCGTTCCCGCTGGTTCGGGCGGAGAGCCGGCGGGGCTGCGGGTGCTCAGCGGTCGCCGAGCAGCTTGCGGGTCTCGCGCTCGAGGTCCTCGATCGCGTGCTCGGCAGCCCGGCGAAGCCCCTGCAGGTTGGGCGCCGAGGAGGACGTCCGGCGCCGGGCGCGGAGCACGACGAGCGCCGCGCCGGCGGTGCCGCCGACCAGCAGGGCCGCAGCGGGGCGTACCCAGTTCCGTGGGTCGCGCATCGCCGAGAGCTCCCACGCTTCGAGCTCGTCGGCGGCCATCTCGGTGATGCTCGTCAGGGCACCCTCGAGGCGCTTCACGAGGTCCGCGGGCGGATCGACGGGGGCGAGCGCTTCGCGCAGCAGGCTCTCGAAGCTGGGGGCGGCCTCAGTCACCGGAGCTCCCCCCGTTGCCCGGAGCCGACTGAACCGCCGACACCCCGCGGTCGCCGACGATCTCCTCGAGCTGCCTGATCGCGCGATGGATCAGGACCTTCGTGGCGCCGTCGGAGCGTCCCAGAGCCCGGGCGATCTCGCGGTTGTCCATCCCGAGCGCGAAGCGCATGATCAAAGCCTCGCGGCGGTCGTCCGGCAGCTTGCCGACGCCGTCCAGCACACGGCTCAGCTCGTCGCGGCCCTCGACGAGCTGCTCGGTCGTGTGGGGCGCGGTGATCGTGGTCGTCTCGTCGATCGGCGAGGCGGGCTTGCGCGAGCGGTCCCGATAGAGGTTCGCGGCGAGGTTGTGGGCGATGCGGATCAACCATGGTCGTAGCGGCCTGCCGTCCGATTCGCGCTGCGCCCGCTCGAAATGCCGGTAGGCCTGCAGGAAGGTCTGCTCGGTGAGGTCCTCCGCGTCGTGATGGTTGCCGACCCGGTAGTAGGCATAGCTGTAGACGTCGCGAAGATGCGCCCTGTACAGGTCCGAGAACTCCGCATCGAGCTGCGCCTTGGTCTTCTCGCTGACGTGCTCGGCCACTCATTGCACCCTACCCCGTGGCGCTCCGCGGTCAGGCCGCGCGAGAGATCTCGCCGGTCGGGAGTCGGGGCTCGAGGCCGGCCTGCTCCGGCTCCTCTCGGGCCCCGCCGAGCCACTCCCACTGCAGCCGCACGCAAGCCCAGATCCGTTCGGTGACGGCGCCGGCGAGGGCCGGCGAGCATCGCTCGACGGTCGGGTAGTGCAGGGGACGCCCGACGCGCAGGCGGATCTTTCGCGGCCTGATGCGCCAGCCCCTGCGGACCTGGTCGGTGCCGATCACCGCAATCGGCGCGACGGGCGCGCCGGTCTCCAGCGCGAGCCTGCCGATCCCGCGACGGGGCTCGCCCAGGGGGCCCCTTCGCATTCGCGTTCCCTCGGGGAAGACGACTACGCAGTCGCCTCGTTCGAGGATCGCGCGGGCGGTCGCCATCGCATCGCCGTCGTGCGCGCCGCGGTCGACGGGAAATGCGCCGAGGGCGTTGAGTATCCAGGCCTGCCAGCGCTTTTCGAACAGCTCTCGCTTGGCCATGTAGTAGACGGGCCGTTTGACGAGGGTGCCGATCACGAAGGGATCGAGGAAGCTCCGGTGATTCGAGGCGAGCAGCAGGGGACCGCTCTTGGGCAGGTGCTCGCGTCCGATCCGCTCCATGCGGAGGTAGAGCAGGAAGAAGGGCACGAGCAGCCCGCGCAGCAGCCAGTAGATCACCGGGTTGACGCCGCGGTTCAGGGAACGCTCGCGAAAACCCTCGAGATCGACGCCGGCGGTGTCAGGCCCCGCGGGATCGGAGGACGGCTGCGCTGCGATGTTGGTAGCCACGCTCTCTCTACACCGGCGGCCGGGAGCGCGTTACAGCTGATCTGGAACCGCAATCCGCCCCCGCTTGGGGCGATCCTCTCGCGTCCTCAGGTGGCCGTCTGGCCGGCGATCCGGGAGAGCTCGTCGAGCTCTACGGGGCCCTCTCCCGCGAGCAGCCAGCCATGGTCCGTCGGGCGCACCAGGCCGCGCTTGGAGAGCATCGTCAGCGCGCTTGTCACCGTCGGCCGCCGGGCGGCGACGAGTTCGGCCAGGACGGCGTGGGTGAGGCGCAGCGGCACGCTCACACCGCCGCTGCCGACGCGACCCCAGCGGGCGGCGAGATGCCAGAACAGCATGTGCAGGCGGATGTCGACACGGGCCTGGTGGACGATGGCCATGTTGACGGCGATGTTCCGGGCGCGGGTGACCGCGCGTCCGACCAGCTTCCCGCCGAGCTGCGGATAGCTCGCGAGGTGCTCCATGAAGACGTCGTCGAGCACCGCCAATCGCGCCGTCTCGAGCACTCGCCAGCCGACCGTCATGGGCAACGTCGGAAGTTCCTCGAGACTCTCGGCGGGCCGCAGCAGGTCGCCCTCCCCGAGCAGCTCGGCGGCGTAGCGGCCCTCGATGCCGACACGACGGACGAGCAGGCCGTCGATCACGAGCAGGCCGATGCCGAGGCTGCGGCCGTTGAGCGGCGGCGTGCCGCGCCAGCGGCCACTCTGAATCGTCATCTCCCGGGCGAGGCAGTCAGCGACAGCCTGCTCGCGCAACTCGGGCGCGATGCCGTCCGCGAGAGCCGGGTCGAGCTCGAGCACGGGGCGCAGATCGGAGTTCGTCGTCTGGGGGGAAGCCATGTCGCAAAGAAGCGGCGCCTGCTGACGGAGTTGACCGAAAGAGATCCGCTGTCCTTCGCGTTACCCACATTCCCACACGCTCAACGGGAATCGCACGTCTGGGCAAGAAGAACCAGACCAGCGGGGGGGTTGGTGCCCCGACCATGCTTGTGTCTTCTGCAACTAACAGTCGGGGAAGGACGTCGAGCACGCATCGAGATGCGGACGGGACGTTCGCGGAAGGTGCCGGGTCCGGCGCCCGCCAAATGCATCACCGGACCTATCATCCCCCAGGCTGCCGGAGTAGCTCAGTTGGTAGAGCACCTGTCTTGTAAACAGGGGGTCACCGGTTCGAGTCCGGTCTCCGGCTTTGGGCGACGACGTGGCCGCCTAACCGGCGTACATCGACTCGATCGTCTCTGCGTACTTCTCGGCGATCGGCTTGCGCTTGAGCTTCATCGTCGGCGTCAGCTCGTCGCCGCCGGCCAGCCAGTCTCCCCGGACGATCGAGAACTTCTTGATCTGTTCGACTTTGGCGAGCTTCGTGTTGGCGGCCTCGACCGCCTCGGCGACGGCCTCGCGCATCCGTCCCTCGCCCGAGAGCGACTCGAGGGAGGCGTCCTCGATGCCCTGCTGAGCCGCCCAGGCCGGGGCGAAATCCGCGTCGAGCACGATCAGGGCCGTGTTGTAAGGACGCGCATCGCCGATGCAGCACGCCTGTCCGATCAACGGCGAGGCGGTCTTCAGGGTCGCCTCGATGTTCGCGGGGGACATGTTCTTGCCGGCCGCGCTGATGATCAGCTCCTTCTTGCGGTCGATGATCTTCAGGTAGCCCTCCTCGTCGAATTCCCCGATGTCGCCCGTGCGGAAGAAGCCGTCATCGGTGAACGACTCGGCGGTCTTCTCAGGCAGGTTGCGATAGCCGGCCATCACGACGTCGGAGCGGATCAGCACCTCCCCGTCGCTGTCGAGCTTGATCTCAACGCCGCGGGCCGGCGGGCCGACCGTGCCGATCCGGATCTTGTCGGGCGGGTTGACCGTGCCGGCGCCGCAGGTCTCGCTCATCCCCCACAGCTCGGCCAACGGCAGGCCGATCGCGTGGAAGAACTCCAGCACCTCGACGGGCGTGGGGGCGGCGCCCACGTTGATGGCCTCGACCTGGTCGAGGCCGAGCATCGCGCGCAGGCCGGCGAAGATCTCGCTGTCGGCGCGAGCGACTTCCTCGGCGAGCTCCGCCGGCACCTCCTCACCGGCCTGCTCCAGGCGCACCTTGCGCAGTGCGGCCTCGAGCGCCTGCTCGACGTTCGCGCGCTGCTCCTCCGGCTGTGAGGCCAGCATCGTCTCGAGGCCGGCCTTCAGCTTCTCCCAGATGCGTGGCACCGCGAAGAACCAGCTCGGTCGCACTTCGGGCAGGTAGGCGAGCACCTGGCGAGGGTCCTCGCAGCAGGTGATCTGCAGGCCGTAGACGATCGGCAGATAGTGGTGGGCGTTGCGCTCGGCGACGTGCGCGGAGGGCAGCCACGAGATCACCCGGCCGTCGCGGGGGAATTCGATCAGCTCCTCGAGGCCTTCGCAGGCGGCCATCAGGTTGCGGTGGATCAGCTGCACGCCCTTCGGCGGGCCGGTGGTGCCGGATGTGTAGATCAGCGTCAGCACGTCCGTCGACTTCAGCTGCGCGACGGACGCTTCGACGTCGAACTCGGGGCCCGCGCCCTCGACCTCGGACAGCGCCGTCGTCCCCTCGGGTGCCTCGCCGTCGACGACGATCACGTGCTCGAGCTTCGGCAGCGACTTGCGAGCCTCCAGCACGCGGTCCAGGTACTGGGACTCGCAGATCAGGATTCGCGCTTCGGCGTCGCCCACCAGGTAAGCGATCTGTTCGGCCGTATAGGTGCTGTAGATCGAGAACGGCGCCGCGCCGACCATCATCGCCGCGATGTCGCAGAGGTGGAACTCGGGGCGGTTGCCGATCATCAGCGCGAGCGTGTCGCCGCGGCGCAGGCCGAGTCCGTGGAGGCCGCCGGCGAGCGCGTCGGCGCGCCGGCGCAGCTCGCCCCAGGTGATCGTGAAGGCGTCGTCCTTGGTGCGAATCG
>DASWFM010000160.1:0-4589 GCA_036394235.1 Solirubrobacteraceae bacterium
CAGCTGCAGAAGCGTGGGCGCGACATCTGCGAGCACGCCGCCCTCGCGGAGGTTCAGGCCGGGGACGGTGACGATCAGCGGGACGGGGTTGAGCGAGTGCGCGGTGTTGGGGCTGCCGTCGGGCTCGAGCATGTGGTCGGCGTTGCCGTGATCGGCCGTCACGATGCACACGCCGCCAGCATCATGCACCGCCGCGACGACATCTTCCAGGCTTTCGTCGACGACCTCCACCGCCTGCACCGCGGCCTCGATCACACCCGTGTGCCCGACCATGTCGGCGTTCGCGAAGTTGATGATCCCGAAGCGGAAGTCCCCTTCGCTCCAGGCCGCGACGAACGCCCGGGCAGCCCCCTCGGCGCTCATCTGCGGCTTGCGGTCATAGGTCGGCACATCGCGTGGCGAGGGCACCATCTCGCGCCGCTCGCCCTGCTGCGGCGCCTCGTCGCCGCCGTTGAAGAAGTAGGTCACATGGGCGTACTTCTCGGTCTCGGCGACGTGCAGCTGCCGTGCCCCCGACGCGGCCAGCACCTCGGCGAGCGTGCTCGCGGGGTGTTCGGGCGCGAACGCCACCGGGTAGGGCCAGCCCTCCTCGTAACGCGTCAGCGTGGCCAGCCGGCGAACCGGTCCCCACCCACCCGCCGCCTCGCCTCGGCCGGGCCAGCCCGGGAGCTCCTCGTTGGGGTCCGAGCCGAAGCCGGGCTCGGCCAGCGCCCGCACCAGCTGGCGCATCCGGTCGGGACGGAAGTTGAAGCACAGCACGCTGTCCTCGGGCCCGATCCGGGCCTCCCCGCCGACCAGCGTCGGCTCGATGAACTCGTCGGTCTCGCCGCGCGCGTAGGCGTCCCGGACGGCCTCCTCGCCGCTGCCGGCGCTGTACTCGGCGCGGCCGGCGACGATCAGCTCGTAGGCGCGGGCGGTGCGGTCCCAGCGGCGGTCGCGGTCCATCGCCCAGTAGCGCCCCACGAGGGTGCCGACACGGGCGCCCTCGATCCCATCGAGCTCGGCCAGGAAGGCGGCGCCCGAATGGGGCAGCGTGTCGCGACCGTCGGTGAAGGCGTGAACGACGACGTCCGGGGCCTGGAGCTCCCGCGCGAGGCCGATCAGCGCGCGCAGATGCTCGAGCGAGGAATGCACGCCGCCGTCGGAGACGAGCCCCAGCAGGTGTACGCGCCGCGCGCCCGTCAAGGCCGCCCTCAGGACCTCGTTGCGCGCCAGCTCGCCGTCCGCGATCGCATCGTCGATACGCATCAGGTCCTGCCGGACGACCGCTCCGGCGCCGAGGTTGAGGTGGCCCACCTCGCTGTTGCCCATCTGCCCGTCGGGCAGACCCACAGCTCGTCCCCAGGCGCTGAGCGTGGCGTGCGGATAGCCGGCCCACAGCTCGTCGAACACGGGAGTGCGGGCCAGCGAGACGGCATTCCCCGGACCCGGCTCGGCGAGGCCCCAGCCGTCGAGCACGATCAATGCGGCGCGTGGGACGGGCAGGGCCGCCGGTCCGGGCGGCAGTCTGCCGGCGTCACCGGCTGCGCTCATCGCGCTGCCGCTGCGACGATCTCTGCGAAAGAGGAGGCGTCGAGCGATGCGCCGCCGACGAGCGCGCCGTCGATGTCTCCTAGAGCGAGCAGCTCCGCGGCGTTCTCGGGCTTCACCGAGCCGCCGTAGAGGATCCGCACGCTCTCGGCTGCCGCCTCGTCGCGGCCCGCGATCAGCGCGCGGATGAACGCGATCGCCTCCTGCGCCTGATCCGGCTCGGCGACGCGGCCCGTGCCGATCGCCCAGATCGGCTCATAGGCGATCACGACCTCGGCGAGCCGCTCAGCGTCGACCTTCTCCAGATCCTCGTTGATCTGATGGCGGAGCTTGCGCTCGGTCTCCTCGGCGTCCCGCTCCTCCTCCGTCTCGCCGACGCAGAGGATCGGCACGAGACCGGCGTCGAGCGCGACGGGCACCTTCAGGGCCAGCGCCTTGTCGGTCTCGCCGAACATCCCGCGGCGCTCGCAGTGGCCGAGCACGACGCCCCGCACGTCGAGCTCCTGCAGCATCGGCGCTGAGATCTCGCCCGTGTAGGCCCCCTCGGGGGCGTAGTGCATGTTCTGCGCGTAAACCTCCACGTTCGAGCCCCGAGCGCTGTCGACCATCGCGTGCAGGTCCGTGAACGGGACGCAGATCGAAACATCGACACCGTCGAGCGAGGAGACCCTGGGCAGCAGCGCCTGGATGAACGACTCGGCCTCCGATTCGGTCTTGTACATCTTCCAGTTGCCGGCGATCAGCGGCACCCGGAGCGGTGCTTGTTGATCAGCTGCCATCAGGAGGCGACCTCCGAGGCCTCCAGCGCGGCGACCCCCGGCAGCTCGCGGCCCTCGACGAGCTCGAGCGTCGCGCCGCCGCCGGTCGAGAGGTGGTCGACGGCGTCCTCGAGCCCGAACTGCGCGAGCGCGGCTGCGGAGTCGCCGCCGCCGACGACCGTCACGCCCGGCGCCGCGGCGACCGCCTCGGCGACGCGGCGGGTGCCGGCAGCGAAGGGAGCCATCTCGAAGGCACCCATCGGGCCGTTCCAGAAGACCGACCCCGCGGTGGCGATGCGGGCGGCGTAACGCTCGGCCGTGGCCGGTCCGATGTCGAGACCCATCCAGCCCTCCGGGACCTCGACCGAGTCGAGCACGCGATGCTCGGCATCGGCGGCGAAGCGGTCGGCGATCACGAGGTCCTCGGGAAGCTCGACGCTCGCGCGGCGCGGGTCGGTGGCCGTCGCGAGCGCCCTTCTGGCGTGCTCGACGTCCTCCTCCTCGCAAAGCGACTCGCCCACCGCGTGACCTTGTGCGCTGAGGAACGGGAAGCACATGGCGCCACCGATGATCACGACGTCGGCGACATCGAGGAAGCGGTCGATCACGGCGATCTTGTCGGCGACCTTGGCGCCGCCGACGACGGCCACGAGCGGGCGCGGAGGGCTTTCGAGGATGCCCGTGATCGTCCGCAGCTCACTTTCGAGCAGGCGCCCAGCGGCTGAGGGGAGCAGGTGCGCGACCCCCTCGGTGCTGGCGTGGGCGCGGTGCGCGGCACCGAACGCGTCGTTGACGTACAGGTCGGCGAGCTCGGCGAGCGCGGCCGCGAGGCGAGGGTCGTTGCTCGTCTCCCCCGGCTCGAAGCGAACGTTCTCGAGCACCAGGATCTCGCCGTCGGAGAGCGATTCGGTCAGCGCCCTAACCTGATCGCCGACGACGGCCGGCGCGAGCGTCACGGAGGCGTCTGTCAGCTCCCGCAGCCGCGCGACGACGGGCGCGAGCGAGAGATCCTCCTCGCGGCGACCCTCGGGGCGACCCAGGTGCGAGACGAGCACCAGCCGTGCGCCGCGGCCCCGCAGGTCTTCGATCGTGTCGAGCGCCGCCCTGATGCGGGTGTCGTCGGCGACGGTGATCGCCTCCCCGCCCCGCTCGAGCGGGATGTTGAAGTCGACCCTCACGAGCACCCGCCTGCCCCCCACGTCGAGGTCCTCGATGCTCCTCACAGCAGTCTCTGCACCAGGTCCACGATCCGGTTTGAGTAGCCCCACTCGTTGTCGTACCACGCGACGACCTTGACCATCGTGCCCTGCATCACCGCACTGAGTTTGGAGTCCACGATCGACGAGTAGGGCGACTGGACGATGTCGGTCGACACGATCGGGTCCTCGGTGTAGCTGAGGATCCCTTGCAGCGGACCGCTCTCCGAGGCTGCCTTCATCGCCTCGTTTACCTCCTCGACCGTCGTCTCGCGGGCCGCCTCCACGGTCAGGTCGACGACCGAGCCGGTCGGCACGGGCGCGCGAATCGCGAATCCGTTGAGCTTGCCCTGCAGCTCCGGGATCACGAGACCGATCGCCTTCGCCGCGCCCGTCGAGGCGGGAATCAGGTTGATCGCAGCCGCCCGCGCGCGGCGCAGGTCGGTGTGGGGCATGTCCTGAAGGCGCTGATCGGCCGTGTAGGCGTGAATCGTGGTCATCAGGCCGTGGCGGATGCCGAAGGTGTCGTTCAGCACCTTGGCGATGGGCGCAAGGCAGTTGGTCGTGCAGGAGGCGTTGGAGATCACATCGTGGGCGTCGCGGTCATAGACGTCGTCGAAGTTGACGCCCAGCACGACGGTCGCGTCGGGGTCGCTCGCCGGCGCGGAGATCACGACCTTCTTGGCGCCGCCCGCGAGGTGCTTGGCGGCGTTCTCGCGGTCGGTGAAGAAGCCGGTCGACTCGATCACGACGTCGACGCCGAGCTCGCCCCAGGGCAGCGCGCCGGGGTCGCGCTCGGCGAGCACCTTCAGCTCTTTGCCGTCGACGACGATGGCTCCCTCGCGGACCTCGACCGTGCCGGGGTAGGGACCGAGGATCGAGTCGTACTTGAGCAGGTGACCGAGGGTCTCGGCGTCGGTCAGGTCGTTGACGGCGACCCACTCGATGCCGTCGCCGCCGCGCGCCATCGATGCGCGGAACGCGTTACGGCCGATGCGGCCGAACCCGTTGATTCCGACTCGAACTGCCATCCGTTTCCTCCTGAAGCGAAATGAACGATGCCGGGCCTCTGGAGCCCCGCTCCATTGCCCGGCGTACCGGCGGG
>DASWFM010000161.1:0-5245 GCA_036394235.1 Solirubrobacteraceae bacterium
GAGCGGGGAGGTGGCCGCGCTGCTGGCCGACGAGCACCGCCTGCGGACGATGGCGGCGGCCTCGCATGGGCTCGCGCGGCCACGGGCCGCCGCAGAGGTCGCGGAAGAGCTGCTCCAGGTGGCGCGGAGATGAGCGGCGCGGGGAGCGCGCAGGGCGAGCGGCCATGGGCGGGGAGGCGGATCCACCTGATCGGCGTGGGGGGAGCGGGGATGAGCGCCTACGCGCGGGCCGCGTATGCGCTCGGGGCCGAGGTCAGCGGCTCGGATGCAGCGGACGGCGAGTATCTGCGCAGGCTGGCAGCGGACGGCGTGCTGCAGGCGGCCGTCGGCCATCGGCCGGACAACGTGCCCGCCGGCGGGCAGGTCGAGGTCTACCACTCGAGTGCGGTGCCGGAGGACAACGTCGAGCGTGTGCAGGCGCGAGCGCGGGGACTGCTCGACCGCTCTCGGGCGGAGCTACTGGGGGAGCTCTCGGCAATGCGCCGCACGATCGCGGTGGGGGGGACACATGGCAAGACGACGACCGCCGCGATGATCGCGAGGATGCTGCTGGCCGCGGGCATGCGGCCGGGCTGGCTGATCGGCGCGCCGATCGGCGCGGGCCTCGCGAATGCCGAGTGGGGTGAGGGGGAGTGGCTGGTCGTGGAGGCCGACGAGTCGGATCGCTCGATGCTCAGCCTGCGCCCGGAGATCGCGGTGCTGATCAACGTCGAGCTCGACCATCATGCGAGCTTCGCCTCCCTGGAGGAGCTGCGGGGCGTGTTCCGGAGCTTCCTGGCGGGCGCCCCGCAGGCCGTCGTCTGGGATCGCCCGGAGGTGCTGGCGCTACGCGAGGGGCCGGTCGTCGCCTTCGACGTTCGGGAGGTGCAGCTGACCGAAGGCGGCTCGCGGTTTCGCTGGGGGGAGCACGAGGTCGAGCTGTCGGTGCCGGGACTCCACAACGCCCTCGATGCGACGGCGGCGCTCGAGGCGACACGCCTCGCGGGTGCGCCGGCGGAGCAGGCGCTGGGCGGCCTCGCGGCGTTCGAGGGGGCGGGGCGGCGCTTTCAGGCGATCGGCCGCAGCGCCGGCGGCGCGAGGCTCTATGAGGACTACGCCCACCATCCGACGGAGGTCGCGGCGACGCTCAGCGCGGCGCGTACGCTGCGGCCGTCGCGGCTGGTCGCCGTGTTCCAGCCGCATCTCTTCTCCCGCACGAAGCTGCTGGCCAGGGAGTTCGGTGTGGCGCTGGCGCTGGCCGATGTGATCGTGGTGCTCGACGTGTATCCCGCGAGGGAGCGCGCCGAGGAGTTCCCGGGCGTCAGCGGCCTGCTGATCGCCGAGGCCGCGGCCGACGCCGCCGGGGGCCGGCCGGTGTACTGGCTCCCCGGCTTCGAGGCCGCGTGGACGGTGCTCGCGGCGCTGCTGCGGGACGGAGATGTTTGCGTGGTGATGGGCGCCGGCGATGTCGATCGGCTCGGGCGGGAGCTGGTGTCGTGAGCGCGCCCCCGGCGGGTGTGCTGCGGGACTATCCGCTCGCGCGGCTGACGACGGTGCGGACCGGCGGCAGCGGCGAGTTCTTCGCGCGGGCCGGCGATCTCGAGAGTCTGATCGCGCTGGTCAGGTGGGCCCACGAGGAGGGGCTCGCGCTGAACGTCGTCGGCTCCGGCTCGAATCTGCTGATCGCCGACGACGGCGTGGACGGGCTGGTGATCAAGCTCGACGGCGAGCTGGCGGCGATCTCCGTCGATGCGCCGCGGGTGCTGTGCGGGGGCGGCGCGCGGCTGCCGTCGGTCGCGGCGCGGGCCGCCCGGGCGGGGCTCTCGGGCATCGAGTTCGGCGTCAACATCCCGGGGACGCTCGGCGGCGCCGTGAGGATGAACGCGAATGCCTACGGCGGCGAGCTGGGGAAGGTGCTCGAGTGGGTCGAGGTGGTCGGCGCCGACGGCCTCGCACGGCGAGAGCCGGAGGAGCTCGAGCTGGCCTACCGCAGCTCCAACCTGGCGTCCGGGGAAGTGGTGGCGCGTGCGAGCCTGCTGCTCGAGGAAGCCGATCGCGAAGCGGTCCAGGCGACGCTCACGGAAATGCGGCGGCGCCGTCACGAGGCCCAGCCACAGGGGATCAAGACCTTCGGATCGACCTTCAAGAACCCCGAGGACCCCCGGGCGGAGGGGGACAGCGCGGGGATGCTGCTGTCGCGAGCGGGCTGCAACGGAGTCGCCGTCGGAGGGGCGCGATTCGCGCCCAAGCACGCGAACTTCATCGAGAACACCGGCAACGCCACGACAGCCGACGTAGTGGCTGTGATGGCCGAGGGCCGGCGACGCGTGATGGAGCTGACGGGCGTCGAGCTGGAGCCCGAGGTGCAGACGCTCGGCGAACTCTCATTCCCGTGGCGGTGAGGCGGTAGGGGATGGCCCGCGGAGGTCGAACACGGAGGGAATGGATCGCAGCTTCGCCGCCCGCGCACCGGCTGGTCGCCGTCGCCCCAGCCGCAGTGCAGCGCCGCCCGGCGCCCCCGGTGCCGGGCGATGGTCGATCCGCAGGCCGCTCGGGCTCGCGCTGAGCGCGATCGCAGCGCGGCGGCGCGTGCGGATCGCGGCGATCTGCCTGACCGTCGCGGTGCCGCTGCTCGGCGGCGGCTGGCTGTGGCTGCGGCACTCCTCGCTGGTAGCCGTGGAGCACATCAGGATCAGCGGGGTGCACGGTCCGCAGGCCCACGCGATCGAGTCGGCCCTGCGCGACGCCGCCAGGGGCATGAGCACGCTCGACGCGAAGCCCTCCACGCTCCAGGCGGCGGTCGCGCGCTTCCCGGCGGTCAGCGCGGTGCGGGCGATCCCGAGCTTTCCCCACAGCCTGCGCATCGAGGTGACCCAGCAGCCGGCGGTTGCGGCGCTGCTCGTCGGCGGCACCCGCACGGCGGTATCCGGCGGGGGCATCGTGCTGGGCGAGTCGCTGCCCATCTCGTCGCTGCCGACGGTCGCCGACGATGCGGTGCCGGGGCCAGGCTCGCGGCTGCGGAACGTGCTCGTCCTGCAGGCGCTGAGCGTCCTGGCCGCGGCGCCGGCGGCGCTCGATCATCTCGCGGCGAAGGCTTACTTCGGCTCGCGGGGGCTGACCGTCGAGATGCGCAATGGGCTGCTGGTGATGTTCGGCGACGCCACGCTGTCACACGCCAAGTGGCTGTCCCTGGCGAGCGTGCTGGCGGACAAGAGCTCGGCTGGAGCGACCTACGTGGACCTGCGCCTCCCGGGCCGCCCGGCGGCGGGCTTCCCGCCGGGCGCCGGCCCCGGGCGCCCCGAAGAATCGGCGACCGGGGAAGCGCTGCTGCAGGGCAAGTCCGAATCGACCGTTGCGACGCTCGCGGCTGGCCTCGCGGCGGCCAACCCGGAAACGAAGAAGCGCCAGTCCGAAGAAGCGGCGAAGGAAGCGGAAGGCACATCGGCGGGCCATGCGACGGAAGGTGGTGAAGAAGGGGAAGCGGCCGGCAAGGAAGCGGGCGAAGCAAGCGCCGAACCGAGCGGCTGAAGCGTCAAGCTCAACTGGAGGCTTACTACGGTTGGGGATGAAATCTCAGGCAGTGGTCGAGACTATGGCGTTCTGCAACGCACGTTGCGAGACTCGTCACCCTCGTTGACAGGGCGAGATTGCCTGCATAGGGTCGCAATCCGGCGGGTGGGCAAGCCTGTATGCTGCCAACCCTGAATTCCTACTGAAGGCTTCGGACGAAACCATCATGGAGAGCAGCGGAAGCTATCTGGCGGTCATCAAGGTCGTAGGCGTCGGAGGCGGCGGCACGAACGCCGTGAGCCGCATGGTCGACGCTGGTCTTCGGGGCGTGGAGTTCATCGCGGCCAATACGGACGCGCAGGCACTCGCGATGTGCGACGCCGACATCAAGCTGAACATCGGACACGATTCGACGAAAGGCCTCGGCGCGGGCGCGAACCCGGACGTCGGCCTCGCCGCCGCCTCGGAGTCGCGAGATGACATCAAGGAGGCGTTGAAGGGCGCCGACATGGTCTTCGTCACGGCCGGCGAGGGCGGCGGCACCGGCACTGGCGCGGCACCCGTGATCGCGGAGATCGCCAAGAACGAGATCGGCGCGCTGACGGTCGGCGTTGTGACGAGGCCGTTCGACTTCGAGGGCTCGCAGCGGGGCCGCCAGGCGACGGAGGGGATCGAGCGCCTGCGGGAGGTCGTGGACACCCTGATCGTGATCCCCAACGAGAAGCTGCTGGCGGTGGTCGAGCGGCGTACCTCGATGCTCGATGCCTTCCGGGAGGCGGACAACGTGCTGCGCCAGGGCGTCCAGGGCATCACGGACCTGATCACGATCCCGGGCCTGATCAACCTCGACTTCGCCGATGTCCGCACGATCATGCAGGACGCCGGCTCGGCGCTGATGGGGATCGGCACGGGCAGCGGCGAGAGCCGCACCGCGGACGCCGCACGAGCGGCGATCTCCTCGCCGCTGCTGGAGGAGAGCGTCGACGGTGCGACCGGGATCCTGCTGAACATCACGGGCGGCAAAGACCTGGGCCTGTTCGAGGTCAACGACGCCGCCGAGATCATCCAGAACGAGGCCGACCCGAACGCCAACATCATCTTCGGGGCGGTGATCGACGAGTCGATGTCAGACGACGTCCGCGTGACGGTGATCGGAACGGGCTTCGACCATCGGCCCGGCCGCAGCGCCCGCCGCGAGACTCGTGCCGGAAGGCCCGACCGCGGCCCGCGCATATCAGACCGTCAGCGCTCGAATCTCGAGATCTCCGACGACGACATCGACGTCCCCCCGTTCCTGCGGGACTGATCCGAGCCGCCGGGCCACACGCCCGACATCGTCGAGCCGAAGGCTCTCAGGACGATCTCAGAGGGCTGCCATCACCCGTCAGCCGTCGTTCGGCTCCCAGAACGCCCGAACCTCGATCGCCGTGCTCACACATTCCGCGGTCTTCGCGGCCCAGGAGAGCGCGTCCTCGATGTCCTCGGCGTCGATGACGTAGAAGCCGCCGATGTGCTCCTTGGACTCGGCGAAGGGACCGTCGGTGATGAGCGTCTCGCCTCCCGATATCCGCACGACGCGTGCAGAGCCGGGCTGGTGGAGCCGCCCGCCGAGGGCCAACGCTCCGGCCGCTCGCATTTCGTCCTCGAGCTCGCGGACGCGCTCAGAGGTCTCGCGCATCTGCTCCTCGGTCATCGGCTCGCGCGGCTCGCCCTCGACGGTGTGCGCGGAAAGCAGGTATCGCGGCATTCTGGCCTC
>DASWFM010000162.1:0-14062 GCA_036394235.1 Solirubrobacteraceae bacterium
CACGTGCGCATTGGTATCGACCGGGTGAATACCATCGCGCACGCGGTCTCGAAAGAGACTCCAACGACTCGCCTCCCGCGAGCGTCCGTCGCAGAGCCTCGGATAACCTCCGCCGCACTTCAACCAGACAAGGAGAGGCAACAGCTATGGGAGTACTCGACGGCAAGTCGGCGATCGTCACCGGGTCCGCACGGGGGATCGGCCGGGCCACGGCAGAGATCCTCGTTGCCCAGGGCGCTCAGGTCCTGATCAACGACCTGGACGGTGACGTGGCCGAGCAGGCCGCCGGCGAGATCCAGGGCGAAACGGCCGTCTACGCGGGCGACCTCACCAAGCCGAGCGCCCCGGAGGAGCTCGTGAAGAGCGCGATCGACGCCTTCGGCAAGATCGACATCATCGTCAACAACGCGGGCTACACGATCGACGAACCGGTTCACAAGATGACCGACGAGCACTTCCAGGCGATGCTCGAAATCCACACCGTGGTGCCCTTTCGCGTGATCCGCGCCGCGGCGCCCCATCTCCGTGAGCCCGCCAAGAAGGAGCGGGAGGAAGGCAAGGAGGTGTTCCGCAAGATCGTCAACGTGTCGTCTACGTCGGGCACCTTCGGCAATGCGGGCCAGGCGAACTACTCCGCGGGCAAGGCCGGCGTCGTCGGCCTCACCAAAACCGTCGCCAAGGAGTGGGGCCAGTTCAAAGTCAACGTCAACGCCGTCGCCTTCGGCTTCATCGACACCCGCCTCACGCAGGCCAAGGTCGACGAGAACGCGATGGAGATCGGCGGCGAGAAGGTCCAGCTCGGCATCCCCGAGCAGATGCGCCAGATGGCTTCGATGCTGATCCCGCTCGGCCGACCCGCGAGCCCCGAGGAGGCCGCCGGCGGCATCTTCTTCCTCTGCTCACCGTGGTCCAACTACGTCCACGGCCAGACGCTGCACGTGACCGGCGGCCTGTTCGGAGGGATGACCGGGTAGCGCTCCACCGGGGTCGTGCCGGTCTTCGTACGTGACAGGCCGAGGACACGACCCTGGCTTCGCTTGCCGCGATGGCAGGACCCGCTATCTGTGAGCGCCTGGCGCGCTGGGCCCGTCGCGCAGGTCCATCAGGCAGCCCGAGAAGTAAGCCCCTGCCGGGGAGAGCAGGTAGCAGGCGAGCGCGGCGAGCTCCTCCGTTGCGGTGTCCGCGCCCGGGGCGACGGCGACCGTCGTGATGCCGTATCGGGCCCACTCGATCGAGAGCGTCCGAGCGAGGTTCTCGAGGCCGGCGGCGGCCGCTGCGGCGTGCTCGGTGCCGGCCTGCGGCGCGATCAGGACGATCTGGCCGCCCGCGTCCCCGGGCAGGAACGCGAGCTGGGCGGCCGCGCGGGCCGCGTTCCAGGCCGAGGCGAGGGAGCCCACGAGGGCGTCCCGGCCGCCATCGCCCCCGAACAGGCTCGCGGCGTCAACAACCAGCGCCCGCAGCCCGCCGGCCCGCTCGAGCGCCGCGCCGAGCGCGGCAGCCGCGGCCTCCTCCTGTTGCTCCGCGCCCTCGCCCTCGCCCTCGGGCAACGCCACGATCTCGACCAGCGCGCCGAGGCCCGCGGCTGCCTCGCCCAGGGCATCGCCGAGCGAGCCTCGAGACGCGTCGGGTGCTGTCACGACGGCGACACAGAGGCCGTCCAGCAGCCCCGCTCGCAGCAGGGAACTCACGTCGAGCGGCATCGTGGCGCGGACCCTATTGGCCGGGGCGACGGGAGGAATCTCAGCTATTGGCGAATGGGTTCGGTGCGTCGGGCGCCGGCACCGGTGGGTCCGGCGTCGCCTGCCGGCTTTCGCCGCGCAGGGCCAGTAGTTCGAAGTACAGGACCGACTGCGCGAGCGCCGGCAGCGGCGCCGTGAGCACGCCGACCACGACAGCTATCACGATGCCCACGCCGGTGCTGAGCGAGTCGCCCGCCGCCTGCAGGGCAACGGAGACGACCAGCACGAGGAAGTACAGGACGAGGATCACCCCGAACACCTGCCAGCCGTTTCCTCGCACGAGCTCCCTGCTGCGCCCGAGCGCAGCGAGCCCGGGAGGCCGCTCGATCACGACCGCCGGCACCGCGACCGACCAGATCGTGAGCAGGATCAGCCCCGGCACGATGATCAGCACGAAGCCGATCACGATCAGGATCCCGGCCACGACCGCCACCAGGACGAGCGAGCCGAGCACCGGCGCGACAGACCGCAGCAACTGGCCCGGAGTCGCGTCCCGGCGGCCATCCTGGACGTCGGCGACGAGCTGCACGACCATCCCCGTGAACAGCCACGTCGCGATCAGCCCGATGAGCTCGGCGAGGAGCCCCAGCCCCGAGCCCGACTTCAGCAGCACCGTCGAGAGGATGCCGGTGAACACGAACACAACTGCCGCGGCCGGCATCAGAACCGGCGCCTGATCGACGTAGATCTTCCAGACCTTGCCGAGCACGCCGCCTACGTCGAGGCGTCCTGCCATCAGGCGACGGCGGCGCCCTTGGGTGCGCGGCGCCTGGCGCGGCGCTGCTCGCGGAGGTTGCGCAGGATGCCGCGGCGGCCGTGTTCCTCGAGGCCGGCATAGAGGCGGCGGATCTCAGTGAGGATCTCATCGGCGACGGCCTGCTGCTGCTCGCGGCTGGGGTTCTCGGTCGCCTCCCAGCGGATCGGCTCGCCGTACTGAATGGTGACCTTCGGGAACTGCAGCCGCTTCCAGTTGCGGACCTTCGAGGAGCCGTGGATCGCGATCGGCACGACCGGCGCGCCGGTCTCGAGAGCGAGGCGCCCGATCCCCGGCTTTGCCTTCTCGGAGAGTTTGCCCGTGCGCGACCGGCCGCCCTCGCAGTACATCGCGATCGCCCCTTGCCGCTCCATGATCTTGCGTGCGGTGATGAAGGTCTCCTCGTCGCGCGCCCCGCGGCGCACCGGGAACACCCCACCGTGTGTGTAGATGAACTGCATCGGCCGTTTGAACAGCTGCGACTTGGCCATGAAGCGCACCTTGCGGCGAATCCCGGCACCCATCAGGAAGTGGTCCATGAAGGAGAAGTGGTTGGGGGCGAGGATCACCGCGCCCCGTCCGGGCACGTTGCCGACCCCGATCGTCCGCGCACGCAGCAGGGTGAAGGCGTACAGGGAGGTGATCACCCGGACCATCTCGTAGACCCAGTCGGGTTCGCGCGTCCGGGCCCGCTCGTGGAAGCGGTCGAAGTACTCCTTCGGACGCGGGTCCGAATACACCTGCTCGCGCATCGAGGCCAAGTCAGTCATCTCTCTGCGCTCTACCTCCGAGCCGGCCGAAGGTTACGCCCGCATTTTGCGCGCCACGCACGTACATCTTAACGGCGGCGGACATAGGCGCGCGCGAAGTCGAGCAGCTGCCTGCCGCGGTGAGCGAAGCCGGCCGCCGAGCGGCCGGTGGCGCGGTGCGAGAGGTCGAGCTCGATCTCGATCACGCGGGCGCCGGCGCGCACCGCGTCGATCGTCATCCCGACCTCCATCCCGTACCCCGCCGCGAACGGCAGCGTCGCTTCGAGCGTCGCCCGCCGCAACGCCCGCTGGCCGGAGATCGGAGCCCGCGCGCGCAGCCCGCAGGCTCGGCGAATCGCCCACGCCGCGAACCCGAGGGCGATCCCGAAGCCGCCCCCGACGGAGCGCGAGAAGACCGCCACGGCAAGATCCGCGCCGCCTCCGGGGCCCGCCGCCTCCACGAGCGGCCCGAGACGGCCGGCCGACTCGCCGAGGTCGCCGTCGCACAGCAGGAACACGTCCGCTTCGCCAACCTCCTCGTCCGCGAGCGCGCCACGGGCGGCGGCGGTCATCGCCGCGCCCTTGCCGATCACGGGCTCGCTGCGCACCACCCGTGCCCCGGCTGCTTCGGCGATCGCGGCGGTTCCATCGGTCGAACCATCGTCGGCGACCCACAGCGCGACTCCGGGGAAAGCCGTCGAGAGGGCCGCGAGCGTGGCGCCGATTCGTTCCGACTCGTTGTATGCCGCGACGACCGCCGCGACGGGGAGTCGTGCGTGGCCGCCGTCGCCCTGTCTGTCTATTGTCCCGGCCAAGTTGCCTGCGATCGCCCGACGGAGGAGAGATGACTGACATAGAGGCTCATATCACCGGCACCGTATGGAAAATCGAGTGCGCAGTCGGCGATGAGATCGAGGAGGGCGACACGGTCGCGATCCTCGAGTCGATGAAGATGGAGATGCCGGTCGAAGCCGAGGACGCCGGGACCGTCACGGAGATCGTCTGCGAGGAGGGCCAGGCCGTCAACGAGGGCGACACGCTCGTCGTGCTCGACTAGGGCCGCGGCAGTAGCCTGTCGGGCCGATGTCCGGCGCACCTCCCAGCGAGCAGCTAGCCGACGGCAAGCTCCTGATGGACGAGCCCGCCGAGGGGGTCGTCCGCCTGACGATCTCGAACCCGGCAAAGCGCAACGCGCTCGACCACCCGATCCTCGATGCGATCAGCGAGACGCTCTCGCGGCTCGCGACAGACGACGGAGCGCGTTGCGTGATCGTGACCGGCGCCCACGGCATGTTCTCGGCCGGCTACGACATCGGGGAGATCCCGGAGCAGGAGTTCGAGGAGCGCGCGGAGCGGCTCGTGGCCCATCCCTTCACGGAAGCGATCGATGCGCTCGAGGCCTTCCCCTATCCGACCCTCGCGATGCTGCCCGGCCACACGATCGGCGGCGGCCTGGAGCTGGCCCTCGCCTGCGACCTGCGCGTATCGCTGGACGGGATCAAGCTCGGCATGCCCCCGGCCAAGCTGGGGCTCGTCTACTCCCACACCGGGCTGCGCCGCTTCATCGACGCGATCGGCGCCGCCCGCACCCGCGAGCTGTTCCTGCTCGGCCGCTACATCGACGCTGCCACCGCTCTGCAGTGGGGGCTCGTGACGCGCGTCGCCGAGGCCTCCGCACTCGAGCAGGAAGCCCTCGAGCTCGCCGCCGAGCTGGCAGGCAACGCGCCGCTCTCCCAGAAGGGCAACAAGCGCGTCATCGCCGCGCTGCTGGCCGCCGAGGGAGAGCTCCCCGCCGAGGTCGAGGAGGAGCTGATCGAGTTGCGCCGGGCCTCGTTTGCCTCCCAGGACATGCGCGAGGGCATGCGCGCCTTCGCCGAGCGCCGCCCGGCTCGCTGGACCGGCCGCTAGCCCCGCCGAGCGCCGCGTTCGTCTGTCCGTTCTGCCGTCCGCGGGGCTGCATAACCTCACGTCCATGCCACCCTTGATCACCCGCGAGGAGGCCCTGCGGCTCGGCGAGCTCGACGATCACCGGCAGATCGAAGACCTGATCGAACGCGCCTGGAAGGCTCGCGTCGAGCGCTTCGCCGACTCGACCGACATGTGCTCGCTCGTCAACGCCAAGTCCGGCGGCTGCGCCGAGGATTGCGGCTTCTGCGCCCAGTCCCGCTTCGCCGATGCGGAGACGCCCATGCACGCGATGATGGAGCCCGAGCAGATCCTCGAGCACGCCCGTGCCGCCGAGGCTGCGGGTGCGCACCGCTTCTGCATGGTCACCCAGGGGCAGGGGCTGTCCAAGCGGGACTTCCAGAAGTACCTGCAGGGCGTGCGGCTGGTATCGGAGAAGACGAACCTCAAGCGCTGCGCGTCGGTCGGCCACATCTCCGCGGAGCGCGCCCGAGCGCTCCGCGAGGCCGGCATCCAGCGGGTGCACCACAACGTGGAGACAGCCCAGAGCTACTACGACGAGGTCACGAGCACGGTCCGTTACGAGGGTCGCCTGCGCACGATCGACGCGGTGCGGGAGGCCGGGCTGGAGACCTGCGTCGGCGGCATCCTGAACCTCGGCGAGACGCGCGAGCAGCGCGTGGAGATGGCTTTCGAGCTCGCGGCGATCGACCCGACGAGCGTGCCGATCAACATGCTCAACCCGAGGCCCGGCACGAAGTTCGGCGACCGCGAGTACATGGACCCGTGGGAGGCCGTGAAGTGGATCGCGATCTTCCGCCTGATCCTGCCGGAGGCGCTTTTCAGGCTCTGCGGTGGGCGCGTCGAGAACCTCGGCGAGCTCCAGCAACTGGCCGTCCAGGCCGGCATCAACGGGGTGATGATGGGCAACTTCCTGACGACCCTCGGCAACGAGCCGGCGACCGACCGTTCGATGTTCGAGGAGCTAGGCCTGAACGTTGCCCGGCAGCCCGACAATGCCTCCAATCCGCGACCTGACAACCGCTCCGGCTGGATGGAGGGCGAGACGCCCGACCTCCTCGAGGATCTGATCGGAGGCGTTCAGCCCGGCGTAGAGCTGAAGGTGCGGCTGTGGGATCCATCCCTGCAGCTTCGTTTCCGCGCCAAGCGAGCCGTCCCGCCGCGTCCCGACGGCGCGGCCAACACCGTACGGATCGCCTGAGGAGCAGAGCGATGAGCGAGATCGCCGAGCGCCTGGAGGAACTGGAGCGTCTCGGCCTCGCCCGTCGTCTGCGCATGATCAGCGGACCGCAGGGGCCGACGGTGCTGCTCGACGGCAAGCCGGTGTTGCTGCTGTGCTCGAACAACTACCTCGGCCTCGCCGACCACCCGCGGGTGCGCGAGGCGGCGGCCGACGCGGCGATGCGATGGGGGGTCGGGGCCGGGGCCTCGCGCCTGGTGTCGGGATCGATGACGATCCATCGCCGCCTGGAGGAGCGCCTCGCCGCCTTCGAGGGGACGGAGTCGTGCCTGCTGTTCGGCTCCGGCTACCTCGCGAACATCGGCGTGATCGGCGCTCTCGCGGGCAGCGAGGACGTGATCTTCTCCGACGAGCTGAACCACGCTTCGATCGTCGACGGCTGCCGCCTGTCGCGGGCCGAGGTCGTGATCTACCGCCACCGGGACATCGAGCACCTCGACTGGTCGATGCGTCGCCACGGCGCGCGCCGCGCGGGTCGCCTGATCGTGACGGACTCGGTGTTCTCGATGGACGGCGACATCGCTCCGCTGGCGCACATCGCGGAGCTGGCGCAGATCTACGGGGCACGGGTGGTCGTCGACGAGGCTCATGCCACCGGCAACGTCGGGCCGGATGGGCGCGGCGCCGTTGCCGCAGCGGGCCTCGAGGGCGAGATCGACGTCGTGATCGGCACGCTCGGCAAGGCGCTTGGCTCTTACGGCGCGTACGCCTGCGCGAGCGCCGAGATGATCCAGTACCTGATCAACGCAGCGCGCTCGGTGATCTTCTCCACGGCCCTCGGACCACCGGCTGTCGCCGGGGCGCTGGCCGCCCTGAAGGTTCTGCAGGAACGCCCTCACCGCGTGCAGCGGCTGCGCTCGAACGCTCGCGCGCTGCGGCGTGGCCTCGCCGAGGAGGGCTTCCCGGTAGCCGACGGCGAGATGCACATCGTTCCCCTGATCCTGGGCGAGGAGCGCACGGCGATGGCGCTCTGCCAGCAGGCGATCGAGCGGGGCGTCTTCGCGCAGGCGATCCGCCCTCCCACGGTCCCCGCGGGGACATCGCGACTGCGCCTCACCGTGATGGCCTCGCACACGGCGGGGGAGCTGCGCCAGGCGGCCAGGACGCTCGCGGAGGCCGCGCGCGGGGCGGGGATCGAGCCCCGGGACGTGGTGGCGCCCACGCCGGAGCCGATGCAGGAAATCCAGGAGATCGAGACGGCGCTCGCCCGCGCCGAGCGCCTTGCCGAGAGCGCGGCTGCCGAAGGCGGCGGGCAGGCGCCATTCGACTTCGAGCGCGAAGCCGGGGTGGCAGCGCGCCCAGTCGCCCCCGCGTTCCGTCCACTCGAGCTCGAAGCGGATCGCGCGAAGCCACCGGCCCGCGACCCCGACGCGCCCACCGAACTGTTCGACTTCGAGCGCGACACAGTCCGCGCGGCCTGACGTCGACGCCGCGCAGCGCGTGCGAGGGCTGTTCGTCACCGCCACCGACACGGGCGTCGGCAAGTCGGTCCTGTCGGCCGCGCTCGTCGCGGGGATGCGCGCAGAGGGGCTGGCGGCCGTCCCCTACAAGCCCGTCCTCACCGGAGTGGACACGCCTTCTGCCGAGGGGTCCTGGCCGCCCGACGACGAGCTGCTCGCGCTGGCGGCGGGGATCGAGCAGACGAGCGTCGCACCACTGCGTTTCGGCCCGGCCGTCTCGCCTCACCTCGCGGCCGACTTGGCCGGCTCCGCGATCGATCCCGAGGGGCTGCTCGCAGCAGCCCGGCATCTCACCCCTGCAGGCGAGACGCTCATCGTCGAGGGCGTGGGCGGCCTGCTCGTGCCACTGTCGGGCTCCTATCTCGTGCGAGACCTCGCCGCCGCGCTGGCTCTGCCCGTCCTGATCGCAGCGCGGCCCGGACTCGGCACCATCAACCACACGCTTCTGACCCTCCAGGCCGTGCGCGAGGCGGGGCTCGACGTGCGAGCGGTGGTGCTCACACCGTGGCCTGCGGACCCCGACGAGATGCAGTGCTCCAACCGGCACACGATCGCCGAGCTGGGCGCGGTCGAGGTCGCGACGCTGCCGGTAATCGAGTCGCCCGGCCTACCGCAGCTCGCCGCGGCGGGCGCGATGCTGCCCTGGCGGCGCTGGCTCGCGCCTCCCGACTGACGCCGGCGCCCGCGCCGCCGCGACCATCGCCTCGCACACCTCCGCAAGATCCTGCTCGCTCATCACGTAGGGCGGCATCGCATAGACGAGGTTCCCGAAGGGGCGCAACCAGACGCCGCGCTCGACTGCGGCACGGGTCGCGGCAGCGAGATCGAGGGGGCGCTCCAGCTCGATCACGCCGATCGCGCCGAGCACCCGCACGTCGGCGACCCCCGGCAGCTCGCGGGCCGGCTCGAGCCCTGACCGCAGCCCCGCCTCGAGCCCGGCCACGCGCCCACGCCAGTCCTCTGCGGCGAGCAGATCGAGCGAGGCCAGCGCGACCGCGCAGGCGAGGGGGTTGGCCATAAACGTGGGCCCGTGCATCAACCCGCCGCCCTCTCCCTCGGAGACGGCGCTCGCGACGGCCGCTGTGCAGAGCGTCGCTGCGAGCGTCATGTAGCCCCCCGTCAACGCCTTGCCGACGCACATCACGTCGGCGCTGACACCGGCGTGCTCGCTCGCGAACATCGTGCCGGTACGCCCGAAGCCGGTCGCGATCTCATCGAGGATCAGCAGCAGTCCGTGCTGATCGCAGACCTCTCGCAGCAGCCGCACGCAGGACGGCGAGTAAAACCGCATTCCCCCCGCACCCTGCACGACCGGCTCGGCGATCACCGCCGCGAGCTCCCCGGCATGGCGTGCGGCCAGCTCACTCACCGACGCCGCCCAGCACTCGTCCAGCGGCGCTTCGAAGCCATCGGGGGGGCGCTCGGCGAAGAGCTGCTCGGGCAGCAGGCCGGGGAACAGCGAGTGCATCCCGCCGACGGGATCACAGACCGACATCGCGCCCGTCGTGTCGCCGTGATAACCACCGCGGACGGTCAAGAGGCGCGTTCGGCCCGGGCGTCCGATCGCGCGCTGATACTGCACCGCCAGCTTGATCGCGACCTCGACCGACACCGAGCCGGAGTCGGCGAAGAAGACACGTTCGAGGCCCGCCGGCGCCAGCTCGGTGAGCCGCTCGGCGAGGCGCAGCGCGGGCTCATGGGTGAGGCCGCCGAACATCACGTGCGCCATCCGCCCGAGCTGCTCGCGGGCCGCGGCGTCGAGCGCCGGCTGGCGGTAGCCGTGGATCGCGCACCACCAGGAAGCCATCCCATCGATCAGCTCGCGTCCGTCGGCGAGCTGCAGCCTCACACCCTCGGCCGACACCACGGGCAGCGACGGCAGCTCGGGCGGCAGCGCGCCGTAGGGATGCCAGACGCGCTCGGCGTCGAGCGCGAGCAGCTCGTCCCAATCGGTCAGCGGGGACTAGTCCTCGTAGAGGGTGAAGTCGCGCTTACGCGCCCCGCACACGGGGCAGAACCACGTGTCCGGGATCTCCTCGAATGGGGTCCCGGGCGGGATGCCGCCGTCGGGGTCGCCCTCCTCGGGGTCATAGATGAAACCGCACGACTCGCAGATCCAGCGCTGCAGGGTCTCGGTTGCGCTCATCGCCGCGACCTCTCTGTGGTGTTCCTCATGCGACCAAGACTACCGACAGGTAGGGTCCCGAGATGCTCTCACCGGGGGAGAACGAGCGGCCCGGACCGGGCGAGGAGCTGAACACGGGAGCGCCGGTCCGGCCGCGCCAGGCCGCCAGCGTGATCCTGCTGAGGGGAGGCCCGGACACGCTCGAGGTGCTGCTCGTCAAGCGCACTCCCGAGGCCCGCTTCATGGGCGGCGTTTGGGTCTTCCCGGGCGGCGCGGTCGATGCCGAGGAGGGCGACGGCGACGATGCGCACCGGCTGGCCGCGGTTCGGGAGCTAAAGGAGGAGGCGGCGGTGGACCTCACCGGCCCCGAGGATCTCGTCAAGTTCTCGCGCTGGATCACCCCCGCCGCGGTGTCGATCCGCTTCGACACCCACTTCTTCCTCGCCACCCTGCCCGACGGACAGGAGCCGGCCGTCGACGGCCAGGAGTGCGTCGACCTCGGCTGGTTCGCTCCGCGGGCCGCACTCGACGCCCACACCCAGGGCGACATCCTGCTGGTGTTCCCGACGATCAAGCACCTCGAGCAGCTCGGCGAGTTCTCGACGGTCGAGGAGCTACTGGACTACGCGCGCGGGCGCGAGGTCGTGCCGGTCGAGCCCCGGGTCGTGATAGAGGGCGAGGTCGCGCGCATTCTGCTGCCGGGCGAGGCCGGCTACTAGAGCGCTTCGGACGTGACGTTCGGGTCGCCGTGTACCAGGGCGACCCGAACGTCACGACCTCCGCTTGCCGAAGGGCCGGCACAGCCACTGCCGCGGTGAGAACGGCGGCAGCTGCTCAGGTCCGACGCTCAGCCCCGACCCGACCAGGGATCGTCGCTCGCCCCCGGCGGCTGCTCGGAGTCGGCCTGCGTGCGTTCGCGCCGTTCGCGCTCGCGCTGCCAGGCATCGGCGTCCGGCGGCGCTTCATCGAGGACCTCGGGTTTGGTCGCCGGGTGTGCGCGGGCTTCCAGGGTCGACAGTGCGGCCGGTCCGGAACGCCCGAACGGAGCGCCGCCGAGAGCAAACAGCGCCAGCACGATGACGGCAACAAAGCCGACGATCTGCTCGCTCGCCGAGCCGATCAGCGCCACGATCACCGCGGCGACGAACAGAACCAGCAGCACCACGCCGAGAGGGGTGAGCCTCGGTCGTGCTCCCATGACGGTTCATCATCTCGGAATCACACGACGGCAGCAGATTCCGGCGAGAAGGACCCGACCCCGACAGCGGGGTCCAATGATTGTTCGGCTGCGCAGGTCGTGACCGTTTGATCTCCCGTCGCCAGACCGGAGATCAAACGGTTACGACCGGAGCTCCTGCTGCGCTGCGATCACATGGGTGACGGCGTTGATCAGCGCGAGGTGGGTGAAGGCTTGGGGGTAGTTGCCGAGCTGCCGGCCTGAGGAGGCCTCGAGCTCCTCACCGTAAAGGCCGAGCATCGAGGAGTAGGAGAGCAGTCGCTCGCAAAGGTGCTCGGCCTCTCGGTGCTCCCCGATCTCCGACAGGGCCGAGACGAGCCAGAACGAGCAGATCAGGAACGTTCCCTCCTTGCCCTTCAGGCCATCGTCGGTCGCCTCGGTGCGATACCGCAGAACGAGGCCGCCCTCTGTCAGCTCCTCGCGGATCGCGAGCACGGTCGCGCGCACACGTTCGTCCGCGGCAGGCAGGAACCGCACCAGCGGCACCAGCAGCGTCGACGCATCGAGCGCGTCCGTGTCGTAGTGCTGGCGGAAAACACCGCGCTCGTCGACGCCCTTTTCGAGGATGTCCTCGCGGATCTCTGCGGCGCGCTCCTGCCACACGCGGGCTTTGTCCGGGTCGCCGCGACGTTCGGCCAGCCGCGCGCCACGGTCCAGCGCGACCCAGCACATCAGCTTCGAGGAGACGTAGTGCCGCGGCTCGCCCCGCGCCTCCCAGATGCCCTGGTCGGGTTCCCGCCACACACGCCAGGCGCACTCGACCTGTTCCTCGAGCACGGGCCACAGCCGCTCCGGGATGTGGTCGCGCTTCTTGGAGTGCAGGTAGACGGAGTCCAGCACAGCCCCGTAGACATCGTTCTGGCGCTGCTTGTAGGCACCGTTGCCGACCCGCACGGGCCGCGCGTTCTCGTAGCCCTTGAGATGGTCCAGCGTCGACTCCTCGAGATCCTTCTGGCCCCTGATGCCGTACATGATCTGCAGCGATCCGTCCTCGTTGCGGTCCATGTCGGCGAGGTACTCGATGAAGTCGTCGGCCTCCCAGTTGAGCCCCAGCGCGTGCAGCCCCCAGAGCGTGAACGTCGCATCCCTCATCCAGCAGTAGCGGTAGTCCCAGTTGCGTTCGCCGCCCGGCGTCTCGGGCAACGAGGTGGTCGGCGCCGCCACCAGCGCTCCGGTCGGCATGAAGGTGAGCCCCTTCAGCACCAGCGCGGAGCGCTGCAGGTGAAAGCGCCACGGGTGGTCGGGGTAGGTGCCGTCGGCCATCCAGTTCCGCCAGAAATGCGCCGTGCGCTCGAGGCACGCCTCGGCCTGCTCGACCGTGTTCGGCCCGCCCAGGCTCTCCGTCCAGGACAACGCACAGAAGCGCTTCTCCCCCTCCTGCATCGTGTGACGGCCGTGAGCCCGGTTGCCCTCGAGGCCCAGGCGGATGTCGCTGTAGACACGGAACGCCGTGACGTCGTCGGTCGCGTCGAACGCGCAGGTCCCCTCTTCACCGCTCTTTACGATCTCCCACTTCGCGGGCGTGGCGCCGTAGTCGAGCATCGGCTCGCAGACGATCTCCACCTGCACCTGGCCCTGGATGCATTCGATCATCCGCACCACCAGGTGGTCGGCGTCGTAGTCGGTCGGCGGCCGGGTGTGGCTGGAGCCGTGCTCGTTGTCGTGCCAGTCGCCGATCGTCAGCGCATCCACCACCCGCAGCCAGCCCTGCGGCGTCATCCACGTCGTCTCGATGATGTTCGTGCCGGGGATGTAACGCCGCCCGGCGGGGACGAACAGGCCGTAGGGGCCCACACGCCAGCTGCCGGCGCCGCGGTCGAGCATCGCGCCGAACACCGACGGCGAGTCGAAGTACGGCAGGCAGAACCACTCGATCGAGCCGTCGGAGGCCACGAGCGCGCCGGTGTGGCAGTCCGACAGGAACCCGTAGTCGGCGATCGGTGGGAAGGGAGAGTCGAGCGAGGTCGCGGAGGTCCCCGCGGCGACGGTCTCGGCCGGTTCGGCGCGGCTCACCATTCGACCCTCTCGAAGCGCGGCCGCTCGACATCGGGCGGCAGCACCTCCTCTTCCTCGAGCTTGTCGAGATGCGCTGCGAGCGTCGCGGCGGCAACTCCTCGCAGCTGTTCGGGCACATCCGACCAGACCTCATCGAGCAGTTCATCGATCGTGCGCCGCCCTTCGGAGAGCGCCACGATCAGGTGGTTCTCGCGGTCGACGCGATGGGCTGCGTACTGTTCGAGCCGGCCCTGCGCATCCCAGACGGGCGGCCCGTGGCCGGGGCACAACACGTTGAAGTCCTCGCGGAGGCGAAGCCGGGTGAGCGCCAGCAGGTAGCCCGCCATCGCCCCCGGATAGGGGCTGATGAAGACGCTGCCGCTGCCCAGCACCGCGTCGCCGGTGAAGCACGCGCCTTCGGCGATCACCGCATAGTGGTCGGCGGCGTGCCCCGGCGTGAAGACCGCCGCGAAGGGACCTACCCTCGCTCCTTCGCGAAGCTTGATGTCGACCGCGCCCCGCCCAGCCGCGACCGGCGCCCCGTAATGATCAGCCACGGCGCGAGCCGCTTCGGAGTGATCGTGGTGGTCGTGGGTCAGGGCGACCCCGCCGAGTCCCCCGCGAGCGTCGATCGCCGCGTACAGCGCTGCCAGATGCTGCTCGAGCAGCGGCCCCGGGTCCACGACCCAGGCCGGCGAGCGCCCCACCACCCAGGAGTTCGTCCCGGTCAGCGTCAACGGCCCGGGATTCGGCGCCCGCACGAGCTCTACGTCGTAGTGCGCGCGCAGATCGGCCAGCGAGTCCTGCTCATCGGGCTCCCGGGGTTCGATCACCCCG